>JANMMR010000561.1:0-2042 GCA_031373455.1 Rhodoferax sp. | reverse complement strand
CGCCGCACGCTGGAGAAGCCGCTGGACAGGGCGATCTGCGTGATCGGCAAATCGGTGTCAGTCAGCAGTTGTTTGGCCGACAGCAGACGCCGCGTCTGCAGGTATTGCAACGGCGAGACGCCAAACTGCGCCTCGAAAATGCGCCGCACATGGCGGTCTGAAACGCCCAGGCGAAGGCTCAAACGGCGCAGGATGCTGGCGTCCTGGTCGACAGTGTCGAAGCCACCTTTGCCGAAGTTATTGTTTTTGCGCCGGGCCGCCCCAAGCAAAAATGCGGCCCCCTCGGGGGGCAGGGAGCCACACGCAGTGGGCGACTGTGGGGGTAAAGCCTCCGGCTCGTCCAGCAAGCGCGCCGCCTGCTGCGACAACATGGCACTGGCGTCCTGGATCGACCAGTTCAGTGCGCCCGAAGTGTTCAGCGGCGCCAACTCCGGGCGGCAGCGCAGGCAGGGGCGAAAACCGGCGCTTTCTGCCTGCGCTGCGAGGTCAAAAAAGCGGCAGTTTTCGCGTTTGGGTGCTTTGACTTTGCAGACCGGGCGGCAATAGATTTTGGTTGACGTGACGCCAGTGAAAAAACGCCCGTCAAAACGCGCGTCGCGGGCTTTGAGCGCGAGGTAACAGGCGTCGGCGTGGGTTGCGTCGTCGCCATGGCGCTCTTGCGCGGTTTGCAGGGATTCGACGTTGGTCATGGCGCAATGATACGGCGCTCTGAGACGGAGACTAGCCGTTTTCGGACATGTGCCTGAAGCCCTGGTGCAACTCTGCCCTGGCGGCCCGCCGGTGTGGATGGACGCCGTGGTGCCACTATGGCAAAGTCGCAAAGGCGCTGCACCGCTTCCTGCCTGAGGCAGCGGCCAGGCGCGCAGGAAGCCCACGCAGAAGTTCCAACACCGAAAGCCCAAGGCAGCAAGACCAAGACAGAAAGGGAACCCATGAAAATCGAACTGGTCGTGGCCACCATCGCCGGCATCGTCGCTGTGGTCAGTGCGCTGTTTGCCTACATGGCGCAAACCAGCGCCGCAAAAAGCCAGGCGGACGTGGCCCTGCTGCAACTGGCGGCGCAGCAGGCGCACGAGCGGCAAAAGCCCTTCATCGAGGCGCAAATGAAGTATTACATCGAGGCCACAGAGACTGCCGCGCAAATCCCGCGCACTGCGCCGGGCGCCGCCCGCGAGGTGCTGGTCAAACGCTTCTGGCAGCTCTACTGGGGCGCGCTGGCCCTGGTGGAAGACGACAACGTAGCCCGCGCCATGGTGGCCTACGGCGCCGAGCTCAAGCAGCCGCAGGCCAGCTCGGCCACGCTGGAGGGCCTGGCGCTGAAAGTGGCGCACGCTTGCCGCGACTCTCTCAAGCGCCTGTGGGTGCCGGAGATCGGGTCGATCCAGAGCCAGCGGCCGGCGGCGCAGTGAGGGCTGGGTGATGGCAATGATTCTGGCCATGGCCAATTCCCTGCGGTCGGTTTGCCTGGCGGCTACACTGGCCGCAGCGGCCACCACCCCGCTGGCGATGGAAGTGACGGTGGTGGGCCATGCCATCGTGTTGTCGGGCACGGTCAAGGGTGATGAACTTGCCAAAGTCAAAAATGCCTTTGCGAAGGACCCGGCCATCAACCTGGCCATCCTGCGCAACTCCTGGGGCGGGCACGCGCCTACGGGTTACCGCATCGGCGAGCTGTTTCGCGAACGCGGCATGACCACCGCCGTCTCCGGGTATTGCGTCTCCTCGTGTTCGCGCATGTTCCTGGGCGGCCGCGAGCGGGTGTTCACAGACGACTACCCGGCTTCGCAGAGTTTTGTGGGGTTTCACGGCCACTACGACGCCCGCGGCAACCTCAACACCAAGATCATGGCGCAGTACGGCCTGTACCCGTGGATCATCAAGTTTTCCGACGGCAAGGCCGACGAAGCGCTGGTGCAGCGCTGGGTCAATATCCCGCGGGCCTCGGGCGCGGTGAATTTTTACCACCCGGACGTGGCAGCCAGCCACAAGGCCAGCGTCTTCATCTGCGACGGCAGCGAACGCATCCGCCCGCTGGGCTGCGC
>JANMMR010000555.1:0-1739 GCA_031373455.1 Rhodoferax sp. | reverse complement strand
CTGGCGACGATCTCGGCCGGGTCTTTGTCGCCGGCGGTCATGTAGGTGTTGGTCATGCGCGGCATCGGCACGTGGGCGTAACTTTCGCGCCGGCCATTGCCGGTGGGTTTCACGCCCATCAGGCGCGCATTGAGCGAATCCTGGATGTAGCCCTTCAAGATGCCGTCTTCGATCAGCACGTTTTTCTGGCTGGCGTGGCCTTCGTCGTCCACGTTCAACGAGCCACGGCGGTCTTGAATCGTGCCGTCGTCCAGCACGGTGACGCCCTTGGCCGCCACACGTTTGCCGATCTTGCCGCTGAAGGCGCTGGAGCCCTTGCGGTTGAAGTCGCCTTCCAGGCCGTGGCCAATCGCTTCGTGCAACAAAATGCCAGGCCAGCCGGGGCCGAGCACCACAGTCATTTCACCAGCGGGCGCCGGGCGCGATTCGAGGTTGGTCAGCGCCGCTTTCACGGCTTCGTTCACGTATTTTTCAATGCACGCGTCGTCAAAATAGGCCAGGCCAAAACGCCCGCCACCGCCAGCCGAGCCGACTTCACGGCGGCCATTTTGCTCGGCGATCACGGTCACGCTCAATCGCACCAAGGGGCGCACGTCGGCGGCCAGGGTGCCGTCGGCACGTGCCACCATCACCACGTCGTATTCACTCGCCAGGCCGGCCATCACCTGCGCCACGCGCGGGTCTTTGGCGCGGGCGAGTGTTTCCACTTTGCCCAAAAGGCCGACTTTGGCCGTGCTGTCGAGCGTGGTGATCGGGTCGAGGTCTTTGTAGAGCGTGCGGCTCTTGGATATTTTTGTAGCGCTGGTTTTGACTTTTGAATTTTTCGATGCAGCCGAGATCGCCCGCACGGTTCGCGCGGCGTCCAGCAGCGAGGCTTCGGAGATGTCGTCGGAATAGGCGAAGGCGGTTTTCTCGCCGCTTACCGCGCGCACGCCCACGCCCTGGTCGATGCTGAAGGAGCCGGTCTTGACGATGCCCTCTTCCAGGCTCCAGCCTTCGGAGCGGGTGTATTGGAAGTACAAGTCGGCGTCGTCCACCTTGTGCGCCCTGATTTCATTCAGCGCTTTGGACAGGTTGGTTTCATCCAGTCCGAAAGGCGTAAGCAAGAGGGATTTGGCAATTGCCAAACGTTCGATGGTGGGTTCGCGAGAGATCATGGGCCCATTCTACGGAAATGCTGAATAAGCTACTGCATTCCGGTTGTCGCAGGGGTCAATCCCTTGACAACCATTTGAAGAGCGCCGCGTCGTCTTCGCCGCTTAGGCCCCCGACGCTGGCGGCGGCAAACACCTGGCTGGCTTTGGCGCCCAGCGGCCCTTCGAAGTGGGCGGACTTGGCCGCCGCTACAGCCAGGCGCGTGTCTTTCTCCAGCAAAGTCATGTGGGCGCGCGGGGCGTAGTCGCCTTCAATCGCGCGGCGCATGCGATCAGACCCAACCCAGCTTTGTCCGCTGGATTGTTCGATCACGTCCAGCGTCTGCTTCAAGTCAATGCCCATCTTTTTGGCAATCGCCATTGCTTCGGCCGCACCCACCAAGTTGATGCCGGCCAGCAGATTGTTGACGAGTTTGGTGCGTGCGCCGTCGCCCACTTTCTGGCTCACATGAAACAGTTTGTCAGACAGCGCATTCAACAACGCCCGGTGCTGCTCAAACACCGCGTAGCGGCAAGCCACCATCAGGCTCATGCTGCCGTCTGCCGCGCGCGCCGGGCCGCCCGACATGGGCGCGTCGATCAGAC
>JANMMR010000546.1:0-1910 GCA_031373455.1 Rhodoferax sp. | reverse complement strand
GGCGTGCCAGCCTGAACACCCGCTCATAGCCTACAGTCATCACCCCACGCCACCAACCCCGCCCCAGCGGCTCACTCTGTGGCGCTGAGGAGCGCAGGGCTTGCGGCCAGCGAGCGTGCGCGCATCGTGAACATTTTTGGCGCAGTTGTTTGAGCGGAGAGAACGCAGCGAGTTCTGCGCCAGGCCGCAAGACCGAGCACCGCAAGGCAGGCGCCGCAGGACGCCCGCTACAGTGTGAGCCGGTGGGGCAGGGTGGATGGCGTGGGCCTCAACCTGCTGCAGGCAGGTTTTCCAACCGCTGCAGGTCTTCCAGCAAAGTGACGCGCCACAAAGTGCGCGGCAGAGCCGGGTCTGTCATCGTGGCGCTGTGCAGGAGCGCTGCGTTGTCCCACACCACCACATCACCCTTGCCATAAGTCAGCGAATATTGAAATTGCGGCTGTGTGGCGTGGCGCTTGAGTTCGTCGAGCAGCTCGAAGGCTTCATGCTCGGGCATGCCTTCGATGCCGAACGATGAACCTGACACCGCGTACAAGGCCTTGCGCCCCGTCAGCGGGTGCGGGCGGGCAATACGATGGCGTACCCAGGCCATTTTTTCTTCCTGCTCGGGCGTGAGCACCGATGCGACCGTGCGCGAGCGCGTGTCCACGTCATCGCGGTTGCCGTAATGGTGCCGTCCGATCAGTGGGTCGATGCGCGCTTTCATGTCAGCGGGCAAGGCTTCGTAAGCCGCCTGCTGGTCGGCAAAAAGCGTGGCGCCAAAACGCTGCCCGTCGCGCTCGGGCACTTCAATGGAATACAGCGTGGTGCAACGCGCCGGTTGCGCCAGGTAGGAATAGTCAGTGTGGAAATAAGTGCCCGCGTCTTGCAAACCGGTGGGTTGGCCATCTTTCAACACGTTCGAGAGAATCAGAATGTCCGCAATGTCAGGGTGGTGAAATTGGTTGATCACGTGGGGTTGGGGCTGCCCCAGGCGCGCTGCAAATGCATGAAACTGCGTGGCTGTCAGGCTCTGCGCGCGCACCACCAGCAGGTGGCGCGCGAGCCAAGTGTGCCAGAGACTATCAAAATCGGCATCTGCCAGGTTCAACAGGTCAACGCCCGTGGCTTCGGCGCCAAAACCGGCCGTGAGTGGGTGCAGTTTCATGCGCGAAGTTTCTCACGAAGTTGCCATCGCAACACGGCCGGCCGACGCGCTGCTTCCGCAAGCGCGGCGGGTTGAACTACCGCCAGGGCCCCGGAAAAACGTTTTGACGAATCCGCTCCGGCAGACTAAGCTCGTGACATCACTCTCAACCAAGGAAAGTTGTCATGAAACCCTTTTCATTCCGGAGCATTGCGGCAGGTGCGGGGTTGTTTGCCCTGGGCGTGGCTTCCACGTTGGTGGCGCAAACTGCCGGCGATTCAGCCCAGCGGGTCGAACTAAAACGCGCTGACCTGACCGGAGCCCCGGGCATGGAGGTCGTTGCCTCACTCAGTGAATACAAAAAGGGGGATGGCATTGATCTGCACATCCACCATGGCATTGAAGCCGGCTATGTGGTGCAAGGCAGCATGGTGCAGTCGCCGGGGAGCGAACCCAGGCCCCTACCCACCGGGGCCAATCTCTTGAACCTGCGCGACGTCAAACACGGTGGCTTCAAGGTGGTGGGCGACACCCCGCTCAAGCTGTTCACGGTGCACATCGTCGACAAAGGCAAGCCTCTGTACGACTACACCAAATAGGGCAGCCCTATTCCAGCGCCTTGCCCATGTCTTCAACCACTTTCTTGGCGTCGCCAAACACCATCATGGTTTTGTCCATGTAGAAGAGTTCGTTGTCCAGGCCGGCATAGCCCGCCGCCATGGAGCGCTTGTTGACGATGATGGTCTTGGCCTTGTAGGCCTCCAGGATGGGCATGCCATAAATG
>JANMMR010000504.1:0-3260 GCA_031373455.1 Rhodoferax sp. | reverse complement strand
GCCGGCCCAGCGCTCTTTCTGGAACGGTTTGCCGGCCACTTGCAGGCTGGCTCGGTCGATGATGGCGGTGGCGCCCAGCGCTTTCAAATAGGCTTCTTCGCTCAATTTGCCAGTGGCCGCCACCACGTTGTAGCCGAGCTTGCCCAATACCGCGATGGCCACGCTGCCCACGCCGCCGGTGGCGCCAGTCACCAGCACCTCGCCCGCGCCGGGTCGCACGCCGTGGTCCTCCAGCGCCAGCACACAGAGCATGGCGGTGTAACCGGCCGTGCCTATCGCCATCGCCTGGCGTTCGGTGAACGCGGCCGGCAACTTCACCAGCCAATCGCCCTTCAGGCGGGCTTTTTCGGCCAGGCAACCCCAGCGCGTCTCGCCCACGCCCCAGCCGTTGTGGATGAACTTGTCGCCGGCTTTCCAGGCCAGGTGGCTGGACGCCAGCACCGTGCCCGCGCCGTCGATGCCGGCCACCATCGGCCAGTTGCGCACCACCGGGCTTTTGTTGGTGATGGCCAGGCCGTCTTTGAAGTTGAGGGTGGAATACGCCACCGAAACTGTGACCTCGCCTTCGCCGTCAGGTGGCAACTGGGCCTCGTCAACCGGGGCCAATTCGGCCCTGAAGCCGTCGGTGTTGCTGAGCCGGATCGCTTTAAACATGAAAATTCCCGTCTTTAATTAAATTAAATCAATAACTTGCAATCAATACCGAATTAGCAACATTAACTTGACCCCCGGCTTCGCAACCGGTTATCCTTGTCACCATGGTTCGTGCAAATATACCCGCCACCCTCAATTCCACCGTGAACGCGCCCATCGCACGTTCGTTCGGCCGGTTTGGCAGGGTGGCTGCAGCGGCCCTGGTTGGCCTGAGCATCGCCACCGCCAGCCATGCCGCCCCGAGTGGTTCGGGTGACGACATGGACAATTTTTTGGCCGACAAGGGCCTGCTCTCCCAGATCAGCGAAGCCGGCCAAAACGTCACCCAGCGCGTGGCCCGCAATGTGGCGGAAAAAGCCTCCGAGCTGGTCGTCTCCGCCATGGGGTTTCTGGGCGTGCCTTACAAACGCGGCGGCAACAGTTTCGAGACCGGTTTTGACTGCAGCGGCTTTGTGCGCGCCTTGTACGAGCAGTCGGCCGGCCTGTTGTTGCCACGCAAAGCCGAGCAGCAGGCCGCAGCCACCGTGCAAATCGACAAAACCGAGCTGCAGCCGGGCGACCTGGTGTTTTTCAACACGCTCAAAAAAGCTTTCAGCCATGTTGGCATTTATGTCGGCGAAGGCAAGTTCATCCACTCACCGCGCGCGGGCTCGGCGGTGCGGGTGGAAGACATGCAAAAGGCCTACTGGAACCAGCGCTTTGACGGCGCGCGCCGGGTCGAGACAACCCGGCTTCCGGCTTCCGACTGAGCCCAACTCAGGGGTGTGGCCCCCAGGGCGCCGCCAGCAGCAGCTGGTTGTGCTGCGCCTGCAACAGCGGCCGCAACTGTTTCACAAACGCCATGAACGCCTGATCGAGGTAAAGCCGGGCCCAATGGTCGCGCCGCGCGGCGTCGTCGGCAAATTTCCAGAGGTGCACCAACTGGTGCAATTCGCCGGTGTCGCTGATGAAATAACCCACCAGGTTGTTGCTGAAACCGCCCGCCGCCAGGGCCGGGAAACCTTCGGTGCTGTAGAGGCGCGAGACCTCGGCCATTTGGCCAGGGACCACGTTGTAGGTCCGTTTTTCGTAAATCGCCATGGTGCGGGGCCGCTCTCAAAGTGGTTGATCAATCTTCCGGCTGCCGCCAGTATCGCCCAGCCGGAGCGCCCTTCCAACCGCCCTCCCACCCGCTCTTTTACGCACCGTTTAACCCCCGCGTCACTTCGGCCGGCAGGCTTCCCAGTGCTGGTGAGTGTCAATTTTGTGCGCAAACCGCGACACCTTGCCCTGGCTGTCAAAGTGCCAGATGTGGGTTTCGTCTTCCTCAGCGACGCTTTTGCCGGTGGTCTTGACGGTGAACGCCACATCCATCAGCGCCACCACGATGTTGCCGCTCTCAAGGAAGGTTTTTGGCTCGAACTTCTGGAAGTCAAACACGCTGATGGCCTCAAAGAATTTCGGGATGTCTGCGCGGCCTTTGCGCCGCTGCAGCCAGGGCACGCCGGCGTCTTTCAGGCCGTATTCCCAGTCAACGTTGTCGGCAAGTTTGTCCAGGATCGCGGGAATATCGCCTTTGCCAAACGCGGCGTAAATATTTTGGACGGTTTGCAGGTTGCTCATGGCAGTTCTCCAGGTCGGTTGTTGCATTTGCGGCTTGTGTGCGGGGATTCACCCCACCTGCAATACGCCTGGCCCGTGCGCCTGGATGCACGCCCGCTGGCCTAACGCCCGTAACTGCGCTCCACCTTGGCCACCCGCAACTGAAACTGCCCGTACCAGGTCGATCGCCCGGTTTCCTGCGCCACCAGGTGCTCAGCGTTTTGCTTCCAGTGTGCAATATCGGCCTCGCTTTGCCAGTACGAGACGGTGATGCCCAGGCCATCTTCGCCGCGTGCGCTGTCGGCACCCAGAAAGCCGGGCTGTTGGGCCGCCAGTTCCATCATGCGCCCGGCCATCGCGGCGTAGCCCTTGTCGCCTTCGGTTCGAACCGCGCTGAAGATCACGGCGTAATACCCCGACACCGGCGTTTTGGCCAAAACCGGCTGAGTTGGCGAGGCAGTGCTGGCGGGTGTTTTGACGGGGCTGTTCGGTGGTGTCATGGCAGGTCAAAGCATACCGCGGCCGGCCGATTGCGCCCACTGGCTGCAAACTCCCGCCATCCGCCGTAAGATGCGCGACTGTAGAGATTTCCAATTTCAATTCAAATCAAGAGGAGCCAAGACATGGCACAACTGAACGTGAACGGCGTGGTGCGCAATTTCGAGGCGGAAGGCGACACGCCGCTGTTGTGGGTGCTGCGCGAACAACTGGGCTTGACTGGCTCCAAATACGGCTGCGGCATTGCAGCCTGCGGCGCCTGCACCGTGCACATCGAAGGCGTTCCCACCCGTTCCTGCGTGCGGCCGGTCTCCACGGTCGAAGCCAGGGAAAAAGTGGTCACCATCGAGGGCCTGGGCTTGAACGGCCTGCACCCGGTGCAAAAGGCCTGGGCGGCGCTGGATGTGCCGCAGTGCGGCTTCTGCCAGAGCGGCATGATCATGGCCACCGTGGCGCTCCTCAAAGACAAGCCGAAACCGAGCGATGCCGACATCGACGCCGCCATCACCAACATCTGCCGCTGCGGC
>JANMMR010000484.1:0-2477 GCA_031373455.1 Rhodoferax sp. | reverse complement strand
CCCCGCATCTTGGCTGCCATTGGCCCGCGCTGACAAATACGCGTACAAATCCATGATGTGCGCCGTCACCACCGGTTCACCTTGCCACGTCGGCATGGTGATTTGAGCCTGCCGCCGCTGCACGATCGACTCCACCAGTCCGGCCCGCGCCGCACCCTGGCCTTTGGCGATCTCGGGCGCGATGCCCCAGTCGTACCGGTTGAGCACGGTGCTCACAAACTGGCGCGAACCCATGTCCGCCACCAGCGGCAGCAGGTTTGGAACACCCGAGCCGCCCTGCGCGCCAGGCCCGTGGCAAGCCGCGCACCGGTCCTGAAAAACCCGCCAACCGGTGTACACCGAGCCCGGTGGCTGCGCCTGCTGCGCCAGCGCCTGGGCGGGCTGCCGGTTCTCGACTTCCACCGCGCACCCACCCAGCAGCAGCGCCGCCGCCAACCCGCCCACACCCGCACCGAGCGCCCGCATTGAAAATCCAACCATGGTGATCCCCTTCAAGGTTTGCGGCTGAAAAACAGCCTGCGGCAATGGCCTGCAAGGCATTGTGGGCTGAGGTTTTCGCGTGGGTATTGCGATAGATCAGTGCCGTGCGCATTAAAGAGAAAAGGCCGAAAAATCCAGACAAGGCAATTGCTATTATTTATGTAGCACTAAACGTATATTTCACGTGACTTGGAGTTCTTAAAGTAATGGCATTTTGGAGTTTTTGAATAATAATTAACACCCATGTTAATTATTGCTCCCCAGCGAACTGTGGCAAGATGACCGCATGAGTCAAACCTTTGGCATGGAGGCGCCGCGCAAACACAGCCATTCGCCGCTTCAAGCACCGGCGCGTTACCTCGTCATCATCGACTCGGGCGGCTACATGGTGGCGCGGCTGTTTCTGGAAAACCGCGAACAGGTCGCCGAGTTCGACGCCGCCGTGGAAGAAGTCGCGGCGATGACCCTCAACCTCACCCCGGAATCAAGCCCGCTGGGCCATGAGTGGGATGTAGCGCTGCGCGGGCACAGCGACGCCGAGCGGGCTGGCGCGAAGGTTTATCGGCTCGCCAATTAGGGGCAAATGCCCGCGCAAAGCCCACTGCCCAAGCCAACCCTAGCTTTGATTTGCAGCACGGCAGCTGGCCACGGTTCGTCACCCTGAGTCGGCTGGAAACCCCACATTTTAAATTGCACTTGCGCAATATATTGCTAAAATGCAATATAAATGAATGCCGAACCGATAGCCCGAGCCAAGGAGGTACGTGACGACGGCTCCGTTGTTGAAATCGTTATCTGGCGGCTCGCTCAACCGCTTGAACCTTGCACTCACCTGCACAAATACAGGTTGTATTTCGGCAAGGGTGGTCAATGCAGGGTGCGTTATGACAATGAGCGCGGCAAAGGCGATCACCGGCACGTGAACAATGTTGAGGAACCATACCGTTTTGAGTCGCTGGCCCGATTGCTGGACGACTTCCAGCACGATGTAGAAACCTGGAGTTAAGCCATGAAAGCTGTCATCGAAATCGCCCCGCGTGGCTCCGTATTCAGCGTGGCGCGCAAACAGCTCAAAGCCGCCGAGGTCGACGCACTGTATGGTGCCGACTACCTCCTGAGCTTCGAATCTGCCCGCACCCTGTTTTCAGAACTCACACCCGCGCGCATCGACTTGCTGGAGCGGCTGCGCCATTGCGGTCCCTGCTCGGTTTATGCGCTGGCCAAAACCGTGGCGCGAAATTACTCCAACGTGCATACCGACATTGGCAAGCTTGAAGAGCATGGCCTGGTGAGGCGCACGCCAGAAGACGCGGTGTTTGTGCCATTTGAATCCGTGGAGATTCACCTTGATCTTTTTAAAAAAGCGGCATGACTGTTCAGAACTACACCTGCCACGTCACGTGGTCGCCTGAAGGCAAAGAGCACGTGGGTCTTTGCGCAGAGTTTCCATCTTTGAGCTGGCTGGCCAAAACGCCTGACGCTGCGCTCATTGGCATTCAAAAAGTGGTGGCCGACGTGGTGGCTGACATGTCGACCAGCGAGGAGCCTGCGTCTTGAATTTACTATAAATTCAGCAGCAGTATATGAAATACCTACGAGGGCTACAGCCCAAAATTACCAGTTATTTCTGGCCGCGGAACAGTTAGCCAGGTTCCAACACACTGACCAGCCGGTTGACGATCTCGTCCGCCGTCGCCGCATCCAGTGTTTCGATGTAGCGCGCCGACCCGGCCAGCACCCGTGCCTGAATGTCGAATGAGCGCGCCTGGTTGCAGACTGCCACACCGGTGGTGTCACTGCCCATCAGCGGCACCGTCAGGCCTTTGAGCCGTGCGAACGCGCCGCCCGAGGTCACAGGCACGGTGATCGAAACGCCGAGTTTGTTGATTTCCGCCGGCGTGACCACGACAAAACGATGGCGGTCGCGCATCTCTCGCCCCGAGAGCTTGGATGAAAAGGGGTTGGGGTCAATCCAATATACGTCCCCACGCTGCGGC
>JANMMR010000454.1:0-3864 GCA_031373455.1 Rhodoferax sp. | reverse complement strand
TGGCGCCAACGCCGCCAGCGCCGGTGGTTCAGGCGCCTCCAACAACGCAACCAATACCCAAGCGTCCACCCAAAATCGGCCTGGCGCTGGGCGGCGGCGCGGCGCGCGGCTTTGCGCACGTGGGCGTGATCCAGGTGCTCGAAGAAGCCGGATTGCGGCCGAATTTTGTCGCCGGCACTTCGGCCGGCAGCCTGGTCGCCGCGATTTACGCCAGCGGCAAAACCGGCGCGCAGTTGCAGCAGGTGGCGGAGACCATGGACGAAGCCACCATTGCCGACTGGAGCTTGCCCATTTTTGGCCGTGGCATGTTGCGGGGCGAAGCGCTGGCGCGCTATGTGAACACCCAGGTCGGCGGGCGGTTGATCGAAACCTTCCCTCTGCCGCTGGGCATCGTCGCCACTGATCTGCAAACCGGCCAGAGCATCCTCTTCCAGCGCGGCGATACAGGCACCGCCGTGCGGGCCTCCAGCGCCGTGCCGGCGGTTTTTCAGCCGGTGAGCGTCAACGGCCGCGAATACGTCGACGGCGGCCTGGTCTCGCCCGTGCCCGTGCGTTACGCGCGCCAGATGGGCGCCGAGCTGGTGATCGCCGTGGACATCTCCAGCAGCCCCGAGGGCAACACCACTGGCGGCACGCTGCAAATCCTGCTGCAAACCTTCACCATCATGGGCAAAAGCATCAACGCCTTTGAGCTCAAGGAAGCCGACGTGGTGGTCCGCCCCTCACTCGCCGGCACCTCGGGCGCAGACTTTTCATCGCGCCGAAGGTCGATAGAAGCCGGGCGGGCGGCGATGTTGCAGGCGCTGCCTGCATTGCGGCTGAAGCTGGTGGAGTTGGCTCGGGCGGTTTGAATGGGGCTGCCAAGTCGTTGACCATTTCAGGCATTGCACTGTTTGCAGGCCGCTGGCCGCCATCCAAGCGCCCCTGCGCCGCTCCTCCATACGTCGCAGGCGTGTCGCTGTTCGCGACACTGGCGCCTAAAGTCGTCGGGACGCAGGGGCGATTGGCTGGCGGCTGGAGGTTCGCGTTGTCGGGGGCAGGAAGAGAGGCTGCACCCTCATGCGTTTTAACTTCAAACTTGGCGCGTCGCGTGAATGGGCATTACTTGATGGGTCACAGTGCCAAGCCTAATGTTCCGAGCGACATACCAATTCGGTCAAACTCTCGGAACGGAGAATAAACCTGCGGAGTGGAGTGGGCCAAGCCGGTAGAGGTCCGCTCGATGGAAGGTTTAGGCCGCTGCTTCTTGACTTCTAGAACGGAGGGTCATCCAGATCTTCAAGCTCAGCGGGGGATGAAGAGATCATTGTTTGGACCTCATCTGCGAGTGCAGTTTCAACCGTTGACGCGTGGTCCCTGAGGATAGTTGACAGGAAGGAGTGAACATCTGCGTCGGTTGCAATCCAGCCCACCTGCTGATTGGTGGTTGCAGCGGTAAGGATAGCTGCAGCCTGCGAACTTGTGTACTCGGTGAATTTGCTCAGTTTCGCCACGGCTGAGTGAGTTGATGCGAAGTTCTGGCTGTTTGTAAGGCTCTTGATCAGAAGTTCCTTCTCTAGTTCACTCGCGAGCTTGATCTGCGGAAACTTGTCTTTGAAAAAACTCGAAAGTCGCTTATAGAAGATCACACTTCCGAGCTTCCTCTTGCTCCATTCATCCAGCAGAAAGTCCTTGAATTTGGTTTCATCGAGGACCGACACAAAGTCGCGATCTTCGGTGACAAAGTAGATGTCTTCGGCAACTGGAACCTCTGCAAGAAGTAGCTCCCAGTTCAACGCGTCACCTAGCGAACCATTCTTGCCGGGTGGATTGCCAACGTCGACGCGAAGACGCGCTGCCGCTACGGCTTCTGTTGTTGTTGCAAGTGTTTTGGCTGAGGCGAAGAGCTCTGAAACGGCTGCATCTGCTTTAAGCGCTTTGGTCTGAACAGCCGCCTGAAGTTTGTTGAGCAGTTGCGAGTGCGCTTTGTCATAGGTGTGTTGGAGTTTCCGTAGTTCCTCGTACTCGGGAAAGTCTTTGCAGATCTGTGGGAACTGCAGATTCAGCTGTTGGTCTTTGAGCTTCTTAATCGCGTCCGCGATCTTCGTTTCCCTATTCCGTGCGAACTTGGCTATAACTTGGTCAGTCAGGTAAAGGGTGACCGTCTTCTGCTTCAGCAGTACCGAGAGCTTGTTCAGTTCCTCCAAGTCGTCGTTCGTCAGGTGGTAGAACGACAGAAGTATGTTTGTATCAATGAAGACGTGCATAAGTGTGTTTCAGCGGCCTCAAACGCGGCGGATAAACGCTATTCGTTAAACCCGGCAAATCATAAGTGCGAGCTTATAACTTTGGGTGGCGATTTTCACCTCAAAACGGCGATTTGAATATCTCATTAAAAATCCTGATTCCAATGTGGGTGGCCACCACGGTCCGTTTGGCGGCATAAAAAGACAAGCACTAGCGCGGTGATCGGGCAATGTGATCGGGCTTTGGTTTGAAAGGCGCGTGGAAGCTCTCCTGGCAGAAATAACAAAAAATGGGCGACCACCGCGTCGCACGCATTTTTCGTGTCGCGCGTGATTTCACACCAAAACCGCATGCGCATTGCCCGGTCGCCGTGCGGCGCTCATCGTTACCCACAGCGCAAGACAATTCCTGAATTCAAAGTCTCAAATACAGAATTGCTATAATATTAATAGCAAACTTTACATATTATTCGTGACTTAACTGCCAAAAAAGCTTAAAAAATTGCAATTTTCAGAAAAATCTGAAAATAATTAACACCCATGTTAACTATGGGTAAAATTCAAACCCGCCCGAATGCAGGCGAAAATCAGGCGTTTGCATTGAACCGTGCCCCTCGTTTTTGACTCTCAGGAAACCCCATGACGCTCGCGCCCCAATTGATCTCCCGGTTTGTGGGTCTGCTCGCGGCGCTGCTTTTGGCGCCGTTGGCGACGGCGCAAAACTACCCGTCGCAAGGCGTGAAACTGGTGGTGCCATTCACGGCGGGAACGGGCATGGACACCATCGCCCGCGCGGTGGCGCCCCGGCTTGCCGAGCGGCTTGGGCAAAGTGTGGTGGTACAAAACGTGCCCGGCGCCAGCGGCAACATCGGCACTGACCAGGTGGCCAAGGGCAATGCCGACGGCTACACGCTGCTGGTGGGCGCCAACACCATGTTGATGGCCTCTCAGCTTTACCCCAACGTGCCGTTTGATCCTTTGAAAGACTTCGCGCCGGTGTCGATGGCCGCTTATGGCACCTTGATGCTGGTGGCGAATCCGAAAACCAACATCAAGAGCGTGCAGGACTTGCTCACCCAGACGCGCGCCCGCCCCGGGTCGATCGCCTATGGTTCCCCCGGCATCGGCACGCCGCACCACATGGCGATGGAACTCTTCAAAAACCACGCCAAGGTCTTCATGCTGCATGTGCCTTACCGCGGCACGGCCGGTTACACGCAGGATTTGCTTTCGGGCGAGATCAACGTCGGCTTTTTGCCGGTGCACATTGCGCAGGGTTTTGTGACCGCTGGTCGCCTGAACGCGCTGGCCGTCGGCAGTGCCAAGCGCCATCCGGTGGCAGCGGGCGTGGCCACGCTCGACGAGCTGGGGCAAAAGGGGGTTGAAGTGGACATGTGGTACGCCTTCATGGCTCCGGCCAAAACGCCGGCGCCGGTGGTGACGCGGCTGAACACCGAGATCAGCGCCATCCTGAAGCTGCCCGAAATCCGCGACGCGTTGGGCAAAGCCGGTCTGGTGGCCACTTCATCCACGCCGGATGAACTCAACGAGGTGATGAAGAAGGACTACCCGCGCTGGGGCCAGGTGATCAAAACCAACGGGATCAAGGCCGAATAAGCCGGCACACGGCGCTCGCCAG
>JANMMR010000429.1:0-12213 GCA_031373455.1 Rhodoferax sp. | reverse complement strand
ACACAACTTAAGTTCCCTGCGTCCATTGAAAAGTGCCGCAACGGCATCGCACGCATTCCCTCGGGAAAGCCGCTGCAACACGGGCCGGGCGGGGCGGAATGCCCCAAAACCGACCCGTTTCAGGCATCAGCCGATGGCTTGCAGCGCCGGCTTGGCCACGGCTGGCCGAGCGAGGCTCGAAGGGCCGCTTGCGCCAAACTGGATTTCGCCAGAAAGTTGCCCGCCTTCTTCGATCACGACTTTGCCGTAGCGGATTTTCCCCGTGACCCTGCCGGTGGAGTAGATCACCAGCTTTTGCCGCACCGTGAGGTTGCCGTCAAAAGAGCCATGGATTTCGGCGATGTCGATCTCGGCAGAGCCGTTGAAAGCGCCTTGCTCCGCGATCTGCATGAGGCGCGAGTCCATCGTGGCTTCCACGGTGCCCTCGACCACCAGCGTGTCGCAATCGGTGATCTCAACGCCCTTGAGTTTGATGTTTGGCCCGACGGTGAGTTTGCTCGCACTCTCCTTGGGTGGTGCGCTGGCGGCGCTGTTCGCTGGTGTGATGGCGCTGCCAGAAGGGTTGGCGGCCGAAGCCTGCTGCGAGCCGCCATACCCTGGAGTCGTATTGGCGTAGCCGGGCGTGACGGGCTTTGCAGCTGCCTCACCGTCGCGCTTGTTGAAGAAGGGAGATTGAATGGCCAATTGGATTCCTTTCGAAGAGGAATTCATGGTACGGCGCGGGCCGTTAACAATTGGCTGTCAAGGTGCAAGTCTTGTAACCAGAACCCTCAGGAGAAATTGTCGTGAAATTTAAATAATTAACACTCATGTTAAATATTTTGACTATTTCTCCAGAATTTGAAAAATTCAAGAAAAATCGGGCATCAAGTCACGAGAAATGTGAATAGTTTGCTATATAAATAATAGCAATCAGCCAAGCCCTAAAACGGGCGATAAAACAGACGAGAAATGGAGCAACCAAGGACGCAACAAAAGAAGCAACAAAGAGCGCACGAAAAGACGCACCAGAAGGCGCGTCCAGCTCCCGTCAATGCCCCAGAATTTTCGACAGGAAGTCTTTGCTGCGTTCGCTTTGCGGGTGGTTGAAAAAATCGTGCGGGTTGTTCTGCTCCACGATCTGGCCCTGGTCCATGAAGATCACGCGGTCAGCCACGGCCTTGGCAAAGCCCATTTCGTGGGTGACGCAAATCATGGTGATGCCCTGGCTGGCCATCTCGACCATCACGTCCAGCACTTCCTTGATCATCTCCGGGTCCAGCGCCGAGGTGGGCTCGTCAAACAGCATGATCTTGGGCGTGAGGCACAGCGCACGGGCAATGGCCACGCGCTGCTGCTGGCCGCCCGAGAGTTGCAGCGGGTATTTCTGCGCCTGCTCGGCAATGCGCACGCGCTTCAACTGCGCCATGGCCTTTTCTTCGGCTTCCTTCTTTGGCATCTTGCCGACCCACATTGGAGAAAGCGTCAAGTTCTCCAGCACCGTCAGGTGCGGGAACAGGTTGAACTGCTGGAACACCATGCCGACCTTCTTGCGCACCTCGTCGATCACCTTGATGTCGTCTTTGAGCTCGACGCCGTCTACAAACAGATGGCCCTGCTGGTGCTCCTCCAGCCGGTTGATGCAGCGGATCAGCGTCGACTTGCCCGAGCCCGAAGGCCCGCACACTACGATGCGTTCGCCCGGTGTCACGTCCAGGTCGATGTCTCGCAGGACGTGAAAATTGTTGCCGTACCACTTGTTGAGTTTCTGGAACTGGATGATCGGTTCAGTCATGGTTTTTCTTGATGGTGCAAATCAGCGGGCCTTGCCCTTGTTGACCTGCGTTTCAACCCAGATGCTGTAGCGGGACATGGAAAAGCAGAAGACGAAATAGATCAGGGCGATGAACAGGTAGCCCTCGATCTTGAACGGCCGCCAGTTGGCGTCGGAGTTCAGCGCCAGCGAGAGCGCGCCCGTGAGCTCGTAGAGGCTCACAATGGTGACGAGTGAGGTGTCTTTGAAGAGGCCGATGAAGTTGTTCATGATTGCCGGCACCACCATGGCCAGCGCCTGCGGCAACACAATCTTGCGCTGGGTCTGCCAGTAAGACAATCCGAGCGTGGCGGCGGCTTCGAGTTGCCCCTTGGGGATGGCCTGCAGCCCGCCGCGGATCACCTCGGCCATGTAGGCGGCGGCAAACAGGGTGAGACCCACCAGCACGCGGATCAACACGTCGATGCTGAAGCCCTGCGGCATGAAGAGCGGGAACATGAACGAGGCCATGAACAACACCGAGATCAGCGGCACACCGCGGATCAGCTCGACATAAATTGTGCAGAAGGTGCGTATTGCCGGCAGGTTGGAGCGCCGCCCCAGTGCCACCACCATGGCGATGGGGAAGGCCAGGGTCATGGAGATCGACGCCAGCAAAATGGTGAGCGGCACGCCACCCCAGCGGTCAGTCTCCACTTTGGAGAGGCCCAGCACATTGCCGTACATCAGGGTGAAAAACGCCGCCATCACCGCTGCCCAGAGCAACACCAGCCAGGGCTTCCAGAAGGCGCGCATGCAACTTGCAACCAGCAGCGCCAGCAGCAGCACGGTCGCCACCAGTGGGCGCCACTGCTCTTCAAACGGGTAGCGCCCAAACAGGATGAAACGGAATTTCTCGGCGACCACGCCCCAGCAAGCGCCCACGCCCGGTACCCGGCAAGCCTCAAAATTGGCCTGCCAGGCGGCGCGCCAGAAGGCCCAGCTCAGGAATTGGGGCACGAGGTAAAGCAGGGCCGCGCCGACCACCAGGGTCATCAGGCCGGTGGTCCAGTCGCCAAACAAATTGGCGCGCACCCAGCCCAGCGGCCCGCCGGTCTGCAGCGGCGCAGGGCGCGCGGCAATGGGTTGAAAAGTTTGTGCGGTGGCGGCCATGGTGGTCTTCAGCGCTCCTTGATCGCCGAGCGGGCGTTGTACCAGTTCATCAGGAGCGAAGTGGTGAGCGAGGTTGTCAAATACACCAGCATCACGATGGCGATGCATTCGACCGCGCGGCCGGTCTGGTTCAGCGCCGTGTTGGCGATGGAGACGACGTCCGGGTAACCGATGGCCACCGCCAGTGACGAGTTCTTGGTGAGGTTCAGGAACTGGTTGGTCATGGGCGGGATGATCACGCGCAGGGCCTGGGGCAGCATCACCAGTTGCATGGTGTGGCTCTGGCTCAGGCCCAGTGCCGCCGAGGCCTCGGCCTGCCCACGCGAGACCGACTGGATGCCCGAGCGCACCACTTCGGCCACAAATGCCGCGGTGTACACCGTGAGCCCCAACAGGACCGAGAGGAACTCGGGGGTGAGCGCGCCGCCTTTTTCAATCGAAAAATCTCCCTTGACCGGCGCGTCAAACTCAAACGGCGCGCCGCCCACGAGCCAGCCGAAAAGGCCGGTCAATAAGACAATCCACAGCGGCACCCAAAACATGCTGCGGATGCGGCCCGTGGCTTCAAATTGCTTGAAGGCCCAGCGACGGTACAACCAGGCCAGCGCCACACCCGCCAAGAGGCCCAGCGCACCCCAGAGGTGCCCGCTGGCCCACAGCGGCACCGGGAAACTCAGGCCACCCTTGCTTAAGAAAAGCGGACCCAGCGTCCAGGCGTCTTGCGCCGCCGGCAGTGCCTCGGTGAACAGCAGGTACCACATCAACAATTGCAGCAGCACCGGCACGTTGCGGAAAAACTCGACATAGGCGTAACACAGGCCGCGCACCAGGGCGTTGCGCGAAAAGCGCCCCACACCCAGCAGTGTGCCCAGCGCAGTGGTCAGGATGATGCCCAGAATGGCCACCCGCAGCGTGTTGGAGAGGCCAATGAGGAAGGCGTGCCAGTAGGGTTGGCTGGAGTCAAACGGCACCAGGCTTTCGCCAATGTCAAAACCGGCCGGGCCGAGCAGGAAATCAAAGCCGCTCTGGATGCCGCGCGCCTTCATGTTGAAGAGCGTGTTGCTGGCCAGAAACCAGACCATCGCGACCACGGCGCCGATGGCAATCAACTGGTAGATCCAGCCGCGCACCGCCTGGCCGCGCCAGGAAAATTGTTTCTTTGGAGGTGTCGCTTCAGTCGGCATGGTCAACGGGGGTTCTGTAAACGGTTCCGTTCAACGGGCAAAAAAAACCGCCAGCACTTCGGGCGAGCACTGGCGGAATGTTTTGCAGGCTGCGATGAGGGTTGCAGACTCAGCGAACCGGGTAGGCGTACATCAGGCCGCCCTTGTTCCACAGGTTGTTGATGCCACGCGGCAGGTTCAAGGGCGTTTTCGGGCCGACATTGCGCTCGAAACTCTCGCCGTAGTTGCCAACTGCCTTGATCACGCGGGCCATCCAGTCTTTGTCCAGGCCCAGCAGTTTGCCGGTGTCTTCGTTGCCACCGCCCAGCAGGCGCTGCACCACCGGGTCTGCGCTGCTGCCCTTCATGCTGTCAACGTTGGCCTGGGTCACACCGTATTCTTCGGCTTCCATGGTGCCGTAGATCACCCATTTGACGATGGAGAACCACTCGTCGTCACCGCGGCGCACCATTGGGCCCAAGGGCTCCTTGGAGATCAGGTCCGGCAGGATCATGTGTTCCTTGGGGTCTTTGGCGACCTTGCTGCGCGTGGACGAGAGGCCCGACGCGTCGGTGGTGTAGGCGATGCAGCGGCCGGTGAAATACGCGTTTTCAGCGGCTTCGAGTTTTTCGAACACCACAGGTTTGATGTTCAGGTTGTTGGCCTTGGAGTAGTCGGTGAGGTTTTTCTCGGTGGTGGTGCCGGACTGCACGCACACGGTCTGACCCTTGAGTTGCTTGGCGCTCTTCATCTTGGTCTTGACAGGCACCATGAAGCCCTGGCCGTCGTAGTAGTTCACCACGGTGGCGGTGAGGCCCAGCGAGGCGTCGCGGGTGAGGGTGAAGGTGGTGTTGCGGGCCAGAATGTCAATTTCGCCGGATTGCAGCGCGGTGAAGCGTTGCTGGGCGTTCAGGGGCACGTATTTGACCTTTTCCGGATCGCTCAGAACCGCGGCAGCCAGACCCTTGCAGACGTCCACGTC
Organism: Rhodoferax sp.; assembly: GCA_031373455.1. GTDB lineage: Bacteria > Pseudomonadota > Gammaproteobacteria > Burkholderiales > Burkholderiaceae_C > JANYCG01. The sequence continues at coordinate 7,163 of JANMMR010000429.1, read as the reverse complement.
CAGGCCCGACCACTTGCCGGAGGAGTCGGCCGAGGCAAAACCGGCCAGGCCGGTGTTGACGCCACATACCACTTGGCCACGCGCCTTGATGGCGTCCAGGGTTTTGCCGGCGTGGGCGGGCAGGGCCACGGTTGCGCCCACGGTGGCCAGCACGGCGGCGGCGAGTTTGAAACGGTTTACTGTCATGGAAATCTCCAAAATTGAGAATCAGGGCGATCGGGCCCAGAATGGTGCAGGATCAACGGCGCATCATAGCCGTGCAGGAACCATGCCAGCCACCGGGTTTGCACCGAGCCACTTTGAAAGTGGTGGGTGAAACGCACGAGGTAAACCCCGATTGACCCTCCAAAGGGGTCTCCAGATACTGCAAACCGCATGCAAAACCACTACAAATTCTGGCCCAAGCGGCTTCCCCGTTCCATCACCATTCCAGATGTCTCCCTGTGGGACAACCTGGAAACCAATGCGCGGCGTTACCCCCACAAAGCGGCCCTGGTGTTTTTTGGCCGCGTGCTCAGCTACCGCGAATTGCTCCAAAAAGCTGAGCGCGTGGCGGCCTTTTTGCATGGCTTGGGCGTTGAAAAAGGCGACCGCGTGGTGTTGTCCATGCAAAACTGCCCGCAGTTGGTGATCGCGCACTTTGCGATTCTGCGGGCCAACGCCGTGGTGGTGCCGGTCAACCCGATGAACCGGGCTGAAGAGCTCAGGCACTACATCACTGACCCGCAGGCCAAGGTGGCCTTCACCACGGCGGATCTGGCCGCCGAAATGGTCAAGGCCAGCGATTCCCTGGCGCCCGAAGACCGGCTGAAACACCTGATCACGACCCACTTCACCGATGCCTTTGACGCGGCCATCACCGGCGACGATGCGCCCCCAGAGGCTTGGCGCGACTGGTTGTTGACACCCCACGCCGCGCCCGCGTTGCAAGGCGGGCAGGTTCATGACTGGGCAGCGACCCTGGGCGTCACCACCGCTGCGCCGGTATTGACGGTGGGCCCGGATGATCTGGCGCTGCTGCCCTACACCAGCGGCACCACCGGCCTGCCCAAGGGCTGCATGCACAAACACAGCAGCATCATGCACAACGCCATCGCCTCGGGGCTGTGGGCCAATGGGTCACCCGAAGGCGTGGTGCTGATGGTGGTGCCGATGTTCCACATCACCGGCATCGTGCCGCTGATGCACGGCTGCATCCGCATGGGGGCGACGATGGTCGTCATGCCGCGCTGGGACCGGGAGCTGGCCGGGCGCATGATCTCCCGCTGGAGGGTGACGGGCTGGACGAACATTCCCACGATGGTGATCGACCTGCTGGGCAGCCCCAATTTCGCCAGTTTCGATTTGAGCAGCCTCAGCGGCATTGGCGGCGGTGGCGCGGCGATGCCGCAAGCGGTGGCGCAACGCCTGTTTGAGCAATACGGCCTGCGTTATGTGGAAGGGTACGGATTGACGGAAACGGCGGCACCATCGCACAACAACCCGCCCGACAACCCCAAGCAGCAGTGCCTGGGCATCCCCATTTTTGGCACCGATTCGCGCGTGGTCGACCCGCAAACACTGCTGGAGGTGCAGCAAGGTGAGCAGGGCGAAATCATCATCCACGGCCCGCAGGTGTTCGAAGGCTACTGGCAGAACCCGCAAGCCACGGCCCAGGCATTCATCGAATTCGAGGGCAAGCGCTTTTTTCGCTCGGGCGATCTCGGCCGGGTGGACGAAGACGGGTATTTTTTCATCACCGACCGCTTGAAACGCATGATCAACGCCTCGGGCTTCAAGGTCTGGCCGGCGGAAGTGGAAGCGCTGATGTTCAAACACCCGGCGATCCAGGAGGCCTGCATCATCTCGACCAAAGACAGCTACCGGGGCGAGTCGGTCAAGGCGGTGGTGGTGTTGCGCGCCTCACACAAAAGCACCACCAGCGAAGACATCATCACCTGGTGCCGTGAAACAATGGCGGTTTACAAAGTACCGCGCACCGTGCAGTTTGTCGACGCCTTGCCCAAGAGTGGCAGCGGCAAGGTGATGTGGCGCGCCCTGCAGGAAGCAGAAAATGTTTGAAACCGCGATTGCAGGCAGCCTGCCCAAGCCAGGCTGGTTGGCCGAGACCCAAAAACTGTGGCCAAAGTGGCGCCTTCAGGGCGACGAGCTGCTGCAAGCCAAACGCGACGCCACGCTGTTGTGGATCAAGGCGCAGGAAGATGCGGGGCTGGACATCGTGGGTGACGGCGAACAGTCGCGCCAGCATTTTGTGCACGGTTTTTTGGAGCAGGTCGAGGGCATCGACTTCGAACACAAAGTCACCATGGGCATCCGGGACAACCGATACGATGCCCAGGTGCCGCAGGTGGTATCGGCCTTGAAACTCAAAGGCCGCGTGCACGCGGTTGAGGCGCAACTGGCACGTGCGCACACGAAGAAAAAACTCAAATTCACGCTGCCCGGCCCGATGACCATCGTCGACACCGTGGCCGACCGTTTTTATGGCGACAAGGTGAAGATGGCCTTCGCATTTGCGGAGCTTCTGAACCAGGAGGCGCTGGCCCTGCAGGCCGACGGCGTGGACATCATCCAGTTTGACGAACCGGCCTTCAATGTCTACATGAAAGACGCCGCTGATTGGGGCGTGAAAGCACTGGAGCGCGCCGTGCAGGGCCTCACCTGCACCACGGCTGTGCACATCTGCTACGGCTACGGCATCAAGGCCAACAACGACTGGAAAGAAAAATTGGGGCAAGAGTGGCGGCAGTACGAGCTGGTGTTTCCGGCGCTGGCCAAAAGCTCGATCAACCAAGTCAGCCTGGAGTGTTACCACTCGCACGTGCCCATGGAACTGATGAAACTGCTCGAGGGCAAGGACGTGATGGTCGGCGTGATTGATGTGGCCAGCGACGAAATAGAAACCGCCGAGCAGGTGGCCGACACCATTGGCAAGGCCTTGCAGTTTGTGCCCAAAAGCCGCATCTTTCCCTGCACCAACTGCGGCCTGGCGCCGATGAGCCGGGCAGTCGCCGAGGGCAAGCTGCGCGCGTTGGTGGCAGGCGCTGCCCTGGCCCGCACGCGTTACGCAAGTTAACCGGCCATGGCAGACCTTGAATTGAAAAGCGCTGCGCCGCATGAAGCCGGATTGATGCCCGAGCGCCTCCAGCGCCTGAGGGAAGTCTTGCAGGACGAGATCGAGCGCAAGCGCTTGCCCGGCGCCGTCGCGCTGATTTCGCGGCACGGCAAGATCGCGCTGTTTGAAAGCCTCGGTTATCAGGACCCCGCCATGCAGACCCCAATGGCCAAGGACTCGGTGTTCCGCATCTACTCGATGACCAAACCGATCGTCTCGGTGGCGGTCATGATGCTGTACGAGCAGGGCAAGCTGCTGTTGTCTGACCCCGTTGCCAAACATGTGCCGGAGTTTGCCAGCCAGAAGGTTCTGGAATCGGTGGATGGCATGGATACCCTGCATCCTGCGAAGCGCCCCGCGACAATTCAGGACCTGCTGCGCCATACGTCGGGTCTGACCTATGAGTTTCTCGCCAATGGCCCGGTTCAAAAGCAATACGCCAAAGCAAGAATCAGGACTGACTTGCGCGACCGTGCCAACGCCGAGTTCGTGCCGGCCCTGGCATCCATGCCGCTCATCGCCCATCCTGGCAGCACCTGGGAATACAGCCGGGCCACCGATGTACTGGGGCGGCTGATCGAGGCGCTCAGTGGACAGACTTTGGGTGACTGCCTGAAAGACAGGATTTTCACGCCCTTGGGCATGCATGACACCGGGTTTTCGGTGCCCGCGCAGCAGCATTCAAGAATTGCCGAGCCGTTCGCGAAAGACCCTGACGGCGCGCCGATGATGAAAGTATTCGATGTTCGCGCACCGGTCGCGTTTGAGTCAGGCGGCGGTGGTCTCACGTCCACCGCGATGGACTACGCCCGCTTCATGCAGTTCATGCTGAACCGCGGCGAGCTGGACGGCGTGCGCCTGCTGGGGCCGCGCACGGTGGACTACATGACGTCCGACCACCTGGGCGGCATCCCTGTCAACAGTGGCGGCTCATCCACGCTGCTGTTGCCGGGTTATGGCTTTGGCCTGGGTTTCGCTGTGCGCAAGGAGGCTGGCGTGGCGCCGGTGCCGGGCTCGGTGGGCATGTACTACTGGGGTGGGCTTGCCGGCACCACCTTCTTCATCGACCCGGCCCTGAAGCTGTTTGCCACCCTGATGATCCAGGCGCCGAACCAGCGCGAGTATTACCGCCACCTGTTCCGCGACATGGTTTACGCGGCAGTGGCGGACTAGGCCACCTGCAACACCAGCTTGCCGAAGTTTTCGCCGTTGAAGAGTTTCAATAAGCTTTCGGGGAAGGTCCCGATGCCGTTGGCCACATCTTCCTTGCTTTTCATGCGGCCGTCTTTGAGGTAACCCCCCAATTCGGCGATGGCCAGTGGAAACCGCTCCACGTAATCGAAGACAACCATGCCCTGCATCATGCCGCGGTTCATCAACAGGCTGAGGTAATTCTTCGGCCCCTGGATCGGTGTGGTGTTGTTGTATTGGCTGATGGCGCCACAGATGATGATGCGCGCGCCGCGGGTGATTTTGGCCAGCGCCTGGTCCAGGATGTCGCCGCCCACGTTGTCAAAATAAATGTCGATGCCCTTGGGGCAATGTTCTTTGAGTCCCTCACGCACCGAAGAAGGCGAAGCCTTGTAGTCGATGCATGCGTCAAACCCCAACTCCTTCACGACCCAGTCGCATTTGGCGGCGCCGCCCGCGATGCCAACCACGCGGCAGCCTTTGATTTTGGCCAGCTGACCCACCGTTTGGCCCACCGCACCGGCTGCGCCCGAGACCACCACCGTCTCGCCCGCTTTGGGTTTGCCAATGTCCATCAGGCCGAAATAGCCCGTCATGCCTGGCATACCCAACACATTGAGCCATTGGTTGACCGAACCCGCGCGCAAGTCGATCTTGACCAGGCCATTCTTTTTCAGGTCTGTGCCGGCCAGGGTGACGTATTCCTGGATGCCAATCGTTGCCGAGACGTGGTCGCCCACCGCGAACGCCGGGTTTTTCGAGGCGATCACCTGCCCGACACCGCCCGCGCGCATGACTTCACCAATACCCACCGGCGCGATGTAACTCTTGCCTTCGTTCATCCAGCCGCGCATGGCCGGGTCGAGCGACAGGGCCAGCGTTTTGACGGTGACGCCGCCGTCAAAGGGCTCGGCCACAGGCTCGCTGGTGAAGGTCCAGTTGGCGCGTGTGGGCAGGCCAACCGGGCGCGTGGCCAGGCGGACCTGGTGGTTGATGAGGGTGGACAAGGTGGCAGTCATGGGGTGATCTCCCGAAGGTGAATGGGGTCGGCCGGGTCAGGGCGTGCGGCCAGAGGCTGCCATGGTACAGCCGGCATGAAGCGGGCGGCGTCCCGGTTGCGCGCGCCATAGCGCGAAGGCCTTTGTTGAAATTATACAATTAAATAATTGTAGAAAATATACTATTAAATTATCGGATACAAAGTCATGAAAAATATGCATTAATTGCTATAATTAAAGTATTAAATATAACTAAAATATTATCAATAAATTATTTTAAATTCTTAATAAACTAAAATTCGGTGGCAAATCTCAAACCAGAATTCAGCGCCTGCAACCCGGACCGGTTAGCCCGTATCGCGCAAGCCTTTGCCCATCGAACCATCCCGGCACCTGCGACGCGCCGCGGCTCGTGACCAAGCGGGTTACGATGCTGCCATGAACGCCATCTTGTCGCCCGTTTTGCCCGAATTGAAATCTGAAAACCCTTTCGCCACTGACCTGCTGGCAGCCTTGCGCCAAAGCCCGCGCAGCATTGCACCCAAGTATTTTTACGACGCCGAAGGCTCGCGCCTGTTCGACCAGATCTGCGATTTGCCCGAGTATTACCCCACCCGCACCGAGACCGCGCTGTTGCATGAACGCGCCGCCGAGATTGCGCGGCACATCGGACCCAATGCCGACCTGATCGAGTTTGGCGCCGGCGCCATGACCAAGGTGCGCATCCTGCTCGCGGCACTGGCGGCGGCCGCATCCCTGCCCAGCCGTTATGTGCCGATTGACATCTCCGGCGAGTACCTCAACGAAGCGGCAGTCGGGCTGCGGGACCAGTTTCCGGCGCTGCGTGTGGAACCGCTGGCGGCCGACTATGGCCACGGGCTGGCCGTGCCAGCCTCACCGCCCGGCACACGTCAGCGCGTGGGCTTTTTTCCTGGCTCCACCATCGGTAACTACACGCCCGACGAGGCGGTTGAATTTTTTCGCATGGCAGCCGGTGTGTTGCGTGGCGGCGCCTTGTTGATCGGCGCCGACTTGATCAAGGATCCGGGTGTTTTGCATGCCGCGTACAGCGACGCGCAAGGCGTTACAGCGGCGTTCAACCTGAACCTGCTGGCCCGTGCCAACCGCGAGCTCGGTGCCGATTTCAACCTGGCGCAGTTCGCCCACAGCGCGTTCTACAACGCGCCCCTGCAGCGCATCGAGATGCACTTGATGAGCTGCGTGCGCCAGCAGGTCACGGTTTGCGGCGAGACCTTCAGTTTTGAAGAGGGCGAAACCCTGCACACCGAAAACTCCTGCAAGTTCACGGTGGAGAGTTTGCGCGGCCTGGCCCGAAAAGCCGGCTTCACGCCCGGGCCGGTGTGGACCGACGCCGGCAAACAATTCAGCGTGCATTGGCTGGTGGCGCCCCAATAGGGCGCCCCACAAAGACGCCCATTCAAACGGAGAGAACGGTTATGAAAGCAACCTGGAACGGCACCACCATTGCCGAAAGCGACGATACGGTGTTGGTCGAAGGCAACCACTATTTCCCCGAGTCCTCGTTGAAGCGTGAGTTCACTACCTTCAGCAACCACAAGACCATGTGCGCGTGGAAAGGCCAGGCCAGTTACCTCTCGCTCCTGGTCAACGGTGAAATGAACACCGATGCGGTCTGGTTTTACGCTGACCCAAAGCCCGAGGCAGAGATGGTGCGCGGGCGCGTGGCGTTCTGGAAAGGCGTGGCCGTTGCGCCATGACGGCCCTGATTGCGCCGGCTGGCATCGCGGGTCTTGAGCTTTTAAGCAGCGCGCTGCAAGGGCGCGGCTATGCCGTGTTGTCACCCGAACTGGTGGCGCAGGGCATCGGTTGCAGCCTGG
>JANMMR010000421.1:0-6466 GCA_031373455.1 Rhodoferax sp. | reverse complement strand
GTCAAAAAAATCCGTCGTGGGTTTGTTGATTCTGCCAACGAGGGGCTGGAAATGCTGCGTGAACTGACGATCAATCTGCACCGCATCGACGAAACACCTGTAGTGGCGCTGGCACAGAAGTTCGGCCTCTCGGCCTACGATGCCGCTTACCTCTGGCTGGCCGCCGAACTCAAGTGCCCGCTGGCTACATTCGACGAAAAACTCGGCCGCGCCGCGCAAATGCATTTATCCACTTTGTGACCACCCCTAAACGCGCCCTCAGCGCCTCCGCCTTCGGCACCCTGCTGCTCATCGCGCTGATGATGGGCGCCAACCACGTGGCTGCGCGCCTCGCCTTCAACAACGGGGTGGACGTGGCCACGGCGGTGGCGTTTCGCAGCGTCATCACGGCCTTGGTGGTGGCCTTCATCGTCGCGGCTTACCGGGTGCCCGTCAAACTTGCGTCGAAACACAAAAAGTTTCTGCCCCTGATTGGCCTCTTGATCGGCATCCAGAGCCTGTGCCTGTATTCCGCCGTGGCGCGGCTGCCGGTGGCGCTGGCGCTGCTGGCTTTCAACACTTACCCGTTGTGGGCGGCACTGTGGGACCGCGTCTTGTACGGCCACCGCACCGAGGCGGCCGTGCTCAAGGCCATGCCGGTGTTGCTGGTCGGCCTGGCGATGGCGCTGGATGTGTTCGGCGCCGCCTCCGGGCTGGGCGCCGCCGCGCAGTGGGGCCGCATCGGCGCAGGGGTGGCGTTTGCGCTGGCGGCCGGTGCGTCGTTTGGCCTGGCCATGATACTCACCCAGCACGAAGCCGGCGACGTGGACGGCCGCGTGCGCACCGTGAGCACGCTGGGCATCACCGGCGTGATCGCCCTGGCGGTGGTGGCGGCGCAGGGCGGGTTTCACATGCCGCAGGCGCCGGCGGGCTGGTTCGGGCTGCTCGCGCTGACGTTTCTTTACGGCACCGCATTCACCATCATGTTCACCGTGCTGCCTAAACTCGGCGTGGCCGGCAGCTCACCGATCATGAACGTCGAGCCGGTCTTCGCCTTGGTGCTGGCTTGGCTGGTGCTGAACCAATCGATTGCGCCCCTGCAAATTGCCGGGGCGCTGATTGTGGTGGGCGCGGTGATGTGGCTGGGTTTGCGCAAACGCTGAGGCGATCAACTGGCCGGCAAGCCGATGGCGCCGGATTGTTGGTACCCGTCAATATCGGCGTCGCTGAATCCGGCCTCGAGCAGAACCACGCGCGTGTGTTCGCCCAGGCCCGGCGGCGGCGCGCCCACGGGGGACACCTTGCCATCGAACCGGACCGCCCGGGCGACGGTATTGAGTGTGCCGAATTGCGCACTCGCGTATTCCTGAACGATGTTGGACGCGGCAACCTGCGGGTGAGCCGACAACTCCTGCAAATTGTTGATGGGGGCAAAAGGCACACCGGCTTGCACAAACACCCGCTCCCAATGCGCCCTGGGTTGGCTGGCGATGAGCGGACGCAGGACTTCCATCAACGCCACGTAGTTTTCACGGCGCGCCGGATTGGTCTGGAAGGCCGGGTTTCGGGCCAGATCCTGGCGGTCGATCGCGGCGCAAAACAGCGTCCACAACTTGTTGTTGCCGCAAGCGATGTACACAAAGCCGTCGCTGGCCTGGAAGGACTCGTAGGGCACGTTGTCAGAAATCACCGGCGTTGCAGATTTCGTCGGTGCACCTGTCGCGACCGCGTCGCGGGTTCCCCAAAAACGCTGCAAACCCCAGGCCTGCAAAGCCACGGCGGAGTCCGCCAGGCAGACTTCCAGGTGCGCGCCTTCACCGCTGCTGCCGCGCTGGATGATGGCGGCCAGGATCCCCGCAAATGCGTTCTGGCCGGTGGTGAAGTCGATCAGGGGGATGTTCAGCCGCGCCGGCGGCGGGCCGCCCTCTTCGGGAATCAGCATCATCCCGCTGAAGGCCTGAATGACCGGGTCGTAACCCCTCGCTCCGGCCATCGGGCCAACCTCGCCAAACGCTGAAATGCTGCAGTAGATCAGCCGCGGGTTGATCGCCTTGAGTTGCGCGTAACCCAGGCCCAGCCGCTCCATGGCACCGGCGCTGAAGTTTTGCAGCACAACGTCGGTGGTCTTGACCAGCCGGCGGATGATGTCAATGCCGTCTTTGGTCTTGAGATCAACGACCACGCTGCGCTTGTTGCGGTTGACCACGAAAAACAGGGTGCCCGACCCGGCGCGGCCCTGGTGCAAGGGTTGCCAGTTGCGCGAATCATCCCCCGCCTTGGGTTCAATCTTGACGACGTCGGCGCCGTAGTCGCCCAGCAGTTGCCCGCAGTGAGGTCCTGCAAACACCGTCGAAAAATCCAGAACCCTGATGCCTTTGAGCGGTTTCATCCCATTCTCCTGGACTGCGGGCCGGCGTGGCCGGCAGCCTTTGAATTCGTGCTGGCTTCGAGCGCCTGCAACCTGTTTTAATTGTATAGATATTTAACTGTGTCCGGCCCGCGGGCCTATGCTATTCTCCTTTGGCCCCTTCTGCCACACCGAGCCCAACCAGAACATGACGAGCACACCAACCACCCGTCGCACAGTGGCAAAAACCGTCCCGCGCAGACAACCCAAGGCAGCCGAGATCGTTGCCAACGAACTGCGCCGCCAGATAGTGACCGGCAGGCTCAAGCCCGGCGACAAGTTGCACCCCGAAAACGTGCTGCAAGCAGAATTTGCCATCTCGCGGCCAACCATGCGTGAAGCCCTGCGGCTGCTCGAATCCGAAGGTTTGATCGCCATCTCGCGCGGCAAACATGGCGGCGCGCGGGTGATCGCCATCGACCTGGGTACGGCAGCCAGCCAGGTGGGTGTGTTTCTGCAAAACGAAGGCACCACCTTGCAGGACGTGTGGCTGGCCCGCACCATCATCGAACCACCCGCCGTCGGCCTTCTGGCGGCTTTGCGCAGCCCGGCCGCGTTTGCGGCGCTGGAAGCCAACATCGTTGCTGCCCGCGAGGCGTCGCAGCGCGACCTGATCCGGTATGCCGACCTCACCGCCGAGTTTTCCATGCTGATCACCCGGCACTGCGGCAACAACACCATCCATGTGTTGTCGTCGCTGATCTACGACATCATCCGCCGTCAACACGAACACGTGACCGAGCGTACCCTGGCCAAGGCCAGTGTCGGCAGGTTGCGGCAGGAGAACATCAAGGGCCGCGAAAGAGCCCTGGAACTGATGCGCACCGGCACCCCCGCGAGCGCCGAGGCATACTGGCGTGCGCACCTGGAGAACATGCGGGATCTGGTGCTGGCCGCCTATAGCACGCCAATGACGATCGATGTGTTGAACGAACCCAACGTGCCAAACGGCAAGCTGCGGGCGGTGGGCAAGGTCAAACGCACGGCACGGCCCAAGACCGTTTAGCGACTGGCAATTGGCAATTGGCAATTGGTGATTGGCGATTAGCGCGCTTCAAGGAGCAGACGTGAGCCGTCAAGCTCGGCCAGGCTGGCACAACCCATCAACGCCATAACGCGGTCCAGCTCCTGAGCCAGGATCGCAATGGCCAGGTGCGCCCCTTCTTCCCCCGCCAGCGCCACACCCCACAGCGGCGCGCGACCGATGAAAACCGCCTTGGCACCCAGGGCCATCGCCTTGGCCATGTCGCTGCCACGCCGGATGCCGCTGTCGAGCATCACGTCGGCCCGGCCGTTGACCCGCTCCACAATGCGGGGCAGCGCGGTGATGGGTGCAATGGCGCTGTCGAGGTTGCGGCCCCCGTGGTTGGAGACGATCACCGCGTCCACGCCGCACTGGACAGCTTTGTCTGCGTCGTCTTCGTCCAGAACACCTTTGATCATCAAGGGGCCGGACCAGATGCGCCGCAACTCGCGCAGATCGTCCCAGGTCAATGAATCATTTTTGGGCAACGCGCGCTGCCTGGCCGGGGTGCCCATGAGCGACTGGCGCAGGGCATCGGGCAGGTTCTCGAATTGCGGCATGCCCGAGGCCAGCAGGTAACGCAGCATCACCTGCACCAGCCAGCGCGGGTGCATTGCCAGGTCCAGTGCGTTGCGGCGGTTCAGGCCAAAAGGCAGGGCAAAACCATTGTGTTGGTTGTATTCACGGTTGGGCGCGGCCACCGTGTCGACGGTCACAATCAGCGCCTCAAAACCGGCGGCTTTGGCACGCATCACGAGCTGGTGCGACATGGCGCGGTCTGGCCACATGTAAAGCTGAAACCACAGGCGGCCGCCGGCCTGCGCCGCCACCTGCTCCATCGAATTGATGGAATAGGTGGAGAGTGAAAATGGAATGCCTGCTTTGGCCGCGGCTTTGGCGATTTCAACCTCGCCGTTGTGGCACAACAAGCCGGCCGCACCGGTGGGCGCAATGGCCAGTGGCATCGTGCTGGGCGTGCCAAACAGGGAGCAAGCCATGGACCGGTTGGACACATCCACCAGCACCTTGGGTTTCAAACCAATGCGGTCAAACGCCGCGCGGTTGTTGGCGAGCGCCAGTTCGTCTTCGGTACCGCGGTCCACGTAGTCGAACACGCCGCGCGGCAGCCGCCTGCGCGCTGCCTCGCGCAAGTCATGGTAGTTGAAAACGGACGAAAGCGGGTTTGTCAAAACTCAACCCGGAGCAGGGGGCGTTGGCGCAGCATGCAATGCTTGAACCGGAAATTGCAGCACCAACACCTCTGCGCCTTTTGACCCGGCCGTCAGGGCCAGTTGCTCGTCGGCAGAAGCGAACGCCACGGTGAGCGACGGGCCCTCGGTCTGCGCCATGTTCACAGCGCCCTGGGTGACAACATAAAATCGCCCGCCATAGGCATGGTCGGATGCCAGTGAGTGCGACTGCCCCGGAGCAACACGCAGCAGGTGCGCAGCCAGGCCATCGGCGCGCGGTGCAATCAACACCTCCACCGTGGTATCGGCGAGTTGCGCTAATGCCTCGGCGCTGATGCTGGCCTGGGGCGCGCCGTGCTGCTGCTCGCGTTTGAGGCCCGGCTGCATGCGCTCACGGGAGCCGGGTTTGTGCAGGTAATTGGCGCCCGTGTCGCCTTCCATGCGCAGCGTCAGGTAGGAGACGCCCGCCTCCCGCGCAACGATGGGCCCGTAACCCGTTTCGGGGGCGGCGTAATGCACACACATGGGTTGAACTTCATGGCGGCCAATGGCACCGTGCCCGCCGGTCACCACCTGGAACTGGTGCTGCAAGTGGTAGTGCGCCGGGGTCACCCAGTTCGGATCCTGTTCCACCAGAAAGGCCTGTTCCCCTGGCTGCAACGTCTGGCTGGTGGCAATCAGGTCGGTGATGTGGCCCTCAAACGTGTCTTTGCGAAGGTAAGTTCGCCGGGGCTTGGCCTGTTCCAGGGTTTGCAACTTGATCATGTGAGGTTTCCTTTCAAAGGCATCGCGCCAATCAATCGAACAGGCCGGCACCTCTGGCGGCATTGACCTGTGCCGGATCCAGCCAAGGCTCCAATATGTCATCGGCTTCGCCCGCATTCCACGGTCGAAACGCCTGCGGGTCGGGCGCCACACTTCGGCTGAAACGCGGCGCGGGCGCGGGCTGGGTCACACCGTCAATGTCAATATAGGTGCTTCGCTCCTGCAAGTGCGGGTGGTGGGGTGCTTCGTCAATCGTCAGTACCGGTGCAAAGCAGGATTCGCTGCCTTCAAATGCGGTGCACCAGTCATCTCGGGTTCGGGTCTTCATTTTGCGGGCAATCCGGGCTTTGGTGTCCGCCCAGGTTTCGCGCTTCCACTGGTCGGCCAACAAGGCTTCAAGCCCCAGCACACGCAGCGCTTCGGCGTAAAACTTGGTTTCCACAGCGCCGAGTGTTACCCACTTGCCATCTGAACACTCGTACACGTCATAAAACGGCGCGCCGGAATCGGTGATGTTGGTGCCCCTCTCGTTCGACATCATGCCCGCTGCAAAAGTGCCGTGGGGTTGTGTCATCAACGAAGCGACCCCGTCGACCATGGCGGCATCCACCACCTGGCCTTTGCCGGAAGATTTCATTTCATACAGCGCCGCGAGTATCCCCATCACCAGGTACAAGGTGCCACCACCAAAGTCGCCCACCAGGTTGATCGGAGGGGCCGGTGGTTGCCCGGCGCGGCCAAAGGCATGCAATGCACCTGTCAACGCGATGTAGTTGATGTCATGCCCCACTGCGTTGGCCAGCGGGCCGGTTTGCCCCCAGCCGGTGATGCGCCCGTAGATCAATTTGGGGTTTTTGGCCAGGCACACTTCCGGCCCCAGGCCCAGCCGCTCTGCCACACCGGGGCGAAAACCTTCCATCAACACATCAGAACCCGCAATCAGGTCCAGCACGAACCCGACCGCCACTGGTTCTTTCAGGTCGAGTTGAATGGCGCGGCGGTTGCGCAGCAGCAGGTCAAACTTGGGCGGCCGTTGCACACCCAAGCCGTGCGCTTCCTTGCGGTCAACCCGCAGCACAGTGGCACCCATGTCGGCCAGCA
>JANMMR010000417.1:0-5300 GCA_031373455.1 Rhodoferax sp. | reverse complement strand
AGCCTCTACCCCTCAAACCGCCGGCAACAACGCAACGGCCAACGCACCCGTGTTCCAGATCCAGCGCGTCTACCTCAAGGAGTCGTCGCTGGAGCAGCCCAATTCACCGGCGATCCTGCTGGTGCAGGAGCAGCCCACGGTGGACATCCAGCTCGGTGTGAACGCCGAAAACGCCGCTGACGGCGTGTACGAAGTCTCGGTGACGGCCACTGTGCACACCAAGATCAAGGACAAAACCGTGTTCCTGGCCGAAGTCAAACAAGCCGGCATTTTTGAGATCCGCAACCTCGAGCAGGCGCAGATGAACCAGGTGATGGGCATCGCCTGCCCGCAAATCGTCTACCCGTATTTGCGCGGCAATGTGGCCGATTTGATCCAGCGCGCGGGCTTCCCGCCGGTGCATTTGTCTGAAATCAACTTCCAGGCGATGTACGAGCAGCAGCAGGCACAGGCAGCCGCAGCCGCCGCAGCCGCGCCCTCCAAAATCATCACCCAGTAAAGCACCCAAGGGCTGAGCCCCGCAGTACGGGCGTCGACAGCGATGAACATTCTGGTGATCGGTGCCGGCGCCTGGGGCACCGCCCTGGCGGTCAGCGCCGGCCACCACGCCGTAACCCTGTGGGCGAGGGACCGCGCCCATGTGTTGGCTTTGCAGGCGGCACAGGAAAACCAGCGTTACCTGCCCGGCGTGCGCTTGCCCGCGTCGCTGGGCTTGAGCGCCGTTGCCGAGGCAGCCTTGCCCGGGTTGGCCCGTGCGGCGGACCTGGTCATCGTCGCCACACCCATGTCAGCTCTGCGCGGCAAATTGACCCTGCTGCGCGACGCCACGGTGCCGGTGGTCTGGTTGTGCAAAGGCTTTGAAACCGCCCTGGCGGGCCAGCCGGGCCTGCTTCCCCATGAAGTGCAAATGCAAGTGGCGCCCAGTCTGCTGGGCGGCGCCCTGAGTGGCCCCAGTTTTGCGCTGGAAGTGGCACGCGGCCAGCCCACCGCGCTGGTTGCGGCCAGCCAACACGCCCGCGTGCGCAAGGCCCTGGTTGCGGCCTTTCACACGCCCAATGTGCGCGTGTATGCCAACGACGACATCGCCGGCGTGGAAGTCGGCGGCGCAGTGAAAAACGTGCTGGCGATTGCCACCGGCCTGTGCGACGGCCTGGATTTGGGCCTGAACGCCCGCGCCGCGCTCATCACCCGGGGCCTGGCTGAAATGACGCGTTTTGGCATTGCCTTGGGTGCCCGGCCAGAAACCTTCATGGGCCTCTCCGGCCTGGGCGATCTGGTGCTCACCGCCACCGGCGACCTGAGCCGCAACCGCAAAATCGGCCTGGCACTGGCCCAGGGCAAAACCCTGCAACAGGCGGTCGATGCTCTCGGGCATGTCGCCGAAGGGGTGTATTGCGCCCGCACCGTGGTACAGCGCGCTGAAGGTTTGGGTATCGACATGCCGGTTTCCCGCGCCGTGCTGGCCCTGCTGGACGGCCAGATTGGCGCAGCCCAGGCCGTGGGCCAGCTGATGGGGCGCGAAGCGCGCGGCGAGGCCTGATTTTTTGCCGGGCCGGGGCGTGCCGAGCCAGGGGCGTGCCTTGCTGTTATTTGCAGATCTGGTCCAGCGGCAAATCGCGGTTGCCAAGCCGGGAGATGAAGTCCCACAGGTTCTCGCGGTAAATGTCGTGGTGGCCGTCGATCACGTCGGCAGCGGCATACAGGTTCCACAACGGGAAGAAGTTTTCATTGGCGAACGTGGTGTTGGGCGCCAGCGCACAGGCGATGGGAAATTTTTGCCCGGTTTTTTGCGAGGGCTGGCTGGCGGCCGACAACGTAAGGCGGTGGGTTCGGTAACGTTCCATGTGGCCAATGGTGTGGTTGTTGGCGACTTTTTCCAGGCGCTGCGCGTATTCCTGCTTGGCCGGGTCGTCCTGGTCGGTCCAGCCCTCGTGCTGGAAGGTTGAATTGACGAAGCGCCCGATCGGGAAGGCAACCCGCGTGGCGCTGTCGGCCTCCGAGGTGATGGAGACAAACACCGGCCGCTGCACTTGCGCATAGGCCCATCTGGGGCCGCTGGCCGGCAAGCGGTCTTTGGCCGCTTGAAACAGGGGCTCAAACCGGGTCGCTTCAAACGCCGGATTGAGCAGCACGACGAGGTCGAAAACCGCCTTGGCCTCACGCGGTACTGCAGGGTCGCCTGAATTGGCCGCGACCACCGTGTCCAGCAGCGATTCGGCGATGGAGTTGTAGAGAATCAGCCCGCCAAAACTGTGCCCGACCAGCGTGATCGACACGCGAGACTGCCGCCCCGCCACGGATTGGTTGCGCATGGCGCGCAGGTGCGAAAACAGTTCCCGCACCGAGCCGCGCGCCACATGGTCGGCGGTTGATTTGCGGTCATAAAACGAGATGGACTGCGGGCCACTTGGAAGGTCCAGCGAAGCGCCGCGCCAGCCCACATAAACACCCACCGTGCGAAAGCCCGGGTGGTTGCGCGCCATGGCCGGCATCACCGTCTCGCGGAACGCCCGCACGTCGCTGTCTTCAAAACGCGCCGAGTGTTTCCAGCCGTGCACGAAAACGACGATTTGCAGCGGCCTCGGGTCAGGCTTCTTGAGCCACGCCAGCGTGCGGTTGAGCTGGTCGCGCTGGTAGAGCCAGCCCTGGTCGCTGAACTCCACGTAAGTGATGTCGAAATCTTTTGAGGTCTCGACCGATGCCTTGCCACATTCGTCTGGGGCGTTGCCAGCGGTGATGGCCGTCAGGTCGCAGGTCTTGTCATAGGCGGTGCGGTAGGGGTCAACACCGGTACATGCCGCAAGCAGCATTGAAGCAATCACAACTGCCAATTTCAGCTTTGCCAGCATGTTGACACCTCCAGCGCGAATCCAGCTCCTGCGCGAATGCCACTGTACTGGCTCCGGGCGCGCCTGCAAAGCGCTTTCTACCCAAATTGGGTGACTCTTGCCGAGCTGCGGGTCTGAAGCTGTGCCAGCGGGGCGGTCAGCGCAGGCTCAGGTTCTCTTTCACCCGTTGCAGCAGCCCGCGCAATTGCCGCTGCTCGGCGCCAGTGAAACCCGAGATGGCCCGGGAACCGAGTTGCCCGGCCTGCTGCTGCAGTGCTTGCTGAATGGCCTTACCGTCCTCTGTCAGGAACAGCCGGACATTGCGGCGGTCTGTCTCATCCGCTTCGGCCCTGAGCAGACCCTGGTCGCGCAGACCCTTGATCAAACGCGCGAGTTGCGCCTTGTCGCGCCCGCTGTGCTGTGCCAGGTCGCTTTGAGTTGCACCGGGGTGGCGTTCAAAATAGGCCAGCACTTTGCCATCCATATGGGTGATGGCGTGTGGGCCGTCGCGCAGAAAGCGGTATTGCAGCGAGCGGTAGGCGTGCATGACGGCATGCATGAGCTCCAGCGCGTCGTCATCGGGGGATTTCATGCAAATTTCATTTGGTTGACATTGTCATCTGATTGCGTCACAATGGATGACATTATCAATCATCATGATCCAACCAGCAATGAATGCAATCTCCAGCGTAGCCACCCAGACCACCCAGGCCACTCCGGCCACCCCATCCAGCCGCGTACAGCGGGTGCGCCATGAAGCCAAACGGCGCGAGCTGGAAGTGGTCCGCGTGGACACCCTTAGCCCCCACTTCCGCAGCGTGACCTTCAAAGGCGAAGCGCTGGCGGATTTCAACAGCGCCTCGTTTGACGACCACGTCAAGTTCATCCTCGATGCCGGTGCGGGTGTCGGCGGTGCAAGCCCCGTGATGCGCGACTACACGCCACGCCGCTTTGACCGCGCCGCGCGTGAATTGACTATTGAGTTCGCGCTGCATGGCGACGGCCCGGCTGCGAACTGGTCGGCCCAGGTGCAGCCCGGCCAGCGCGCCACCATCGCCGGGCCGCGCGGCTCCTTCATCATCCCGCTGGACTACGACTGGCATCTGTTTGCGGGCGACGAGACCGCGCTGCCGGCCATCAGCCGGCGGCTGGAAGAGCTGCCTGCGGGCGCGCGGGCCATCGTGCTGGCGCAAGTGGACGACCCGGCGGACCGCCGCGAATTTGCCAGCGCTGCCAACGTTACGGTGCAGTGGCTGGGGCATGGCGATGAGTTGATCGCGGCGCTGCGTTCACTGGATTTGCCGCCCGGAGAAGGTTACGCCTGGTGCGCGGGCGAGGCCCGCGTGGTGGCCGAGCTGCGCCGTATTCTGGTGAGCGAAAAGGGCCATGACCGGCACGCCATCCGCGCCGCCGCCTATTGGAAAAAGGGCATTGTGGCCCACCATGAGAATCTTGAAGATCCCCTGTAAGATGCCTGTGGCGCTGGTTATTGCACTGGCGATAGCACCTGCTGTGGCGCCCGTCTGAATGTCTGCCATGCCCCCTGATTCACAACCACAAACCAGCATCCGCCCGCTGGTATTGATCCTCGCCTTGTCCATGTTGGGCTTCATGGCGTTCAACACCCTGATCGGGCCGATTTCGCGCGACCTGGGCTGGGCCGAATGGCAGGTGGGGGCCATCGTCACGGTGTCGGGCCTGATGTGGATGTTCGGCGCCAAGCCCTGGGGGCGGCGCATCGACGCCTACGGCGCGCGCCATGTGGCGGTGTCGGCGCTCACCGGGTTCACGCTGCTGTTTGTGGTGCTGGTGCTGGTGGTGTATGGCAGCCTGGTGCACTGGTGGAGCCCCGCCTGGTCTTTCCTGGTGATCCTGCCGGTGCGCTGCATCCTCTCGCTGTTTTACGGCGCCATCCCCATCGCAGCCCAAGCTTATGTGGGGCAGGTGACCAGCGCCGACGAACGTGGCCGTGGCATGGCGGCGCTGGGCATGGGCTCGGCGCTGGGCATGATCCTGGGGCCGGCCTCGGCGGCGCTGCTGTCGGGCTTCCACCTGGTCTTGCCGGTTGTCTTCGGTTGCCTGACGGGCGGTATCGCGTTGTGGTTGGCACGGCGGCACCTGCGTGTGCTTGCTGTGGTGCCGGGTGGCGCTTCGACGACACCCTTGAGCATGTTCGACCCGCGCGTGCGCCTGGCCACCGCGAGCGCGCTGATCGCGCTGTTCGCCGTCATGTCGGCGCAGATCAACACCGGTTTTCTGGTGCAAGACACCTTCAAGCTGGACACCCGCCAGGCGGCTTCGGTGGCCGGCGCGATGTTGTCGGCCGTGGGCGTGGCCCTGGTGGTTTCGGGCATGCTGGTGCGCCGCTACAACTGGCCGCCCTTGAGCCTGCTCAAAGTGGGCAGCTTTATCGCCGGCCTGGCCTTCATGAGCCAGCCTTTCATGGGCAGCCCCTGGCTGATGGCCTGCGGG
>JANMMR010000412.1:0-12695 GCA_031373455.1 Rhodoferax sp. | reverse complement strand
GCGCGCCATCGCGTCGTCGTGGCTGGTGTACCAACGCACGTCGAGCCAGTCCGGCAGGCGACCCTCGAGCAAAGGCCGGATCTGGGCAGAAAGAATGGCAGGGATTTTTGGGCTCATGTTGGCGGGTTCCTTGGCGCCAGTATTCAACTGGCGCCTTCAAAATAATAATTAACATGGGTGTTAATTATTTTCAATTTCAGAGGTAAAACCGACGATTTTTAAAGAAAATCGAATGTCAAGTCACGAATTATATGGATAGTTTGCTATTGTATTAATAGCATTTCAATTCGGCTTTGTTTGCGCAGTGCCGCTTCAATTCCAGCCCGCATCGACCTTGAACTCCTGCGCGGTGCACATGGCGCCGTCGTTCGAGGCCAGAAACAGCACCATGCGGGCGATGTCGGACGCCTGCATTTTGTCGGGCAGGCACTGGTTGAGCTTGATCGCGGCTTCACCTTCGGCGTTGAGCCAGAGCTTGATCTGCCGCTCGGTCATCACCCAGCCGGGCGACACAGTGTTCACGCGGATGCGGTGCGGTCCGAGACTCACCGCCATGCTGCGGGTGAGGCCGTTCATGGACGACTTGGCGATCGAATACAGCGGGAAATCACCGTTCTTGCCCTGCCAGCCGGTTGAACCCAGGTTGATGATGGCGCCGCCACCCAGGCGTTTCATGCCCGGCACCACCGACTGGATGGCAAAAAACGCCGGGCGCTGGTTGGTCGCCATGCGTTCTTCCCAATACGCGGGCGTGACCTGTTCGATGCTGTGGCGGTCGTCACGCGCCACGTTGTTCACCAGCACGTGCATGTCGCCCAAGGCCATCATGGCGTCGCTGATGGCGCTTTGCAGCTGGGCCACGTCGCGCACGTCACACAAGCGCCACCACGGCGCGTTGTGCCCGCTGGCGGCGATTTTTGCAACCAAGGCCTCGCTCTCGTCTTTTGCGAAATCGACAAACGCCACCTGCGCGCCCTGCTCGGCAAACGCCTCCACCATGGCCGCGCCAATTCCGCTGCCGCCGCCAGTGATGAAGACGCGCTGGCCGGTCAGGCTCGGGAAACGGGCCAGACGTTCCAGACGGGCTGGCGGTTTGACTTGCATGAATGACCCTTTTTCGGTTAAATCCGGTTGACCCGGCACGGGAGTGATTTTCTACCGACAATGACCCCAACATTCAACTGGAGCGCCCATGATCGTCGTGCATCACCTCAATGACTCCCGCTCGCAACGCGTGTTGTGGCTGCTCGAAGAGCTGGGCTCGCCCTACGAGATCCAGTCGTATCAGCGCAACGCTCAGACGCGCCTGGCGCCGCCGGAATTGACGGCCGTGCACCCGCTGGGCAAATCGCCCGTCATCACCGACCAGGGCCGCACCATCCATGAGTCCGGCGCGATTGTGGATTACATCCTGCGCCGCTACGGCGGCGGCAAACTGCGGCCCGACGCAACCACAGCCGACTACGAAGCCCATCAGCAGTGGCTGCATTACGCCGAAGGCTCGGCGATGTTGCCGTTTTTGCTCAAGCTGTATGTCTCGCGCCTGGGCGAAGCGGGCGCGCCACTCTCGCCGCGCATCGAGGGTGAAATTGCCAACCACCTGGGTTTTGTCAACCAGTCGCTGGCGGGCCGTGAATGGCTGGTGGGTGACCACCTGACCGGCGCCGACATCATGATGAGTTTTGTCGGCGAGGTGGCCGGCGCGCGCACCCAGCGGGCCGACTACCCGCATGTGGAAGCCTGGGTCAAACGATTCCAGGCGCGGCCCGCTTACCGCGAGGCGGTCAAACGCGGCGGGCCCTACACGTTCGCCGGCACCGCTTAGCGCGGCCGAAGCCGCACCCAACGCCTACTTTTTCGCAGCTTTGGCGGCCTTGGCCATGCGCGGCTTGGGCTCGCCCACCACTTCGAGTTTGGCGTCAATCACGCCCGAACGCAGAATGCGGATCTTGCCGGCGGCTGCAGCAGAGAGGTCGCCCACACGGTCGGGGGAGCTTGGGCCACGGTCGTTCACACGCACCACCACGCTGCGGTTGTTTTTCACGTTGGTGACTTTGACCATCGTGTCGAAGGGCAGGGTTTTGTGGGCCATCGTCAAGGCGCCGGCATTGAAGCGCTCGCCGCTGGCGGTTTTGCGGCCCTGGAATTTCTTCCCGTAATACGCCACCTTGCCGTCTGAAGCAGCAGCCGCTTGTGCCTCTTTGGCCGCTGCTGGCGCTGGCGCAGCCGGTGCGGCCACGGGTGTGGCGGGCGCTGCCGCAGGTGCGGAGGCGGCCGGGGCATTTTGGGCCTGCGCGAAAGGTGACAGGGCGACGGCGAGGGTGGCAATGACAGCTGCCAGGGAACGAGAGGCCATGGAAAAACTCCTGAATGTTGGAATGGGCGTGCGCCGCACGGAACGCCCAGCGCACGCGCGGCAATGTACCCCACCGCCCGCCAAGCCCTAAAATTGAAACCATGACCCAAGCCGCCCTCACGATTGACATCGTCTCCGACGTCGTTTGCCCCTGGTGTTTCATCGGCAAACGCAAACTTGAGGCGGCCCTGAAACTGCCAGAAGCGTCTGGCCTGCCGCCAGTGCACATCCGCTGGCACCCGTTTCAGCTCAACCCCGATTTGCCAGAAGCGGGTGTTCCCCGCAAACAGTACCTGGAAGAAAAATTTGGCGGCCCCGATCGCGCCAAAGAAATCTACGCGCGGGTCGGCGCTGCGGGCAAAGCCGTCGGGCTCGATTTGAACTTTGACGGCATCAAACAGCAAGCCAACACCTTGATGGCGCACGCGCTGATCGCCTTCGCGCAAAACAGCCCGAAGAACGATGCCAGCAACACGCTGGGCAACGCCGTCAAGGAGCGGCTTTTGAACGCTTATTTTGTCGAAGGCCGGTTCATCGGCAGCCTGGACGTGCTGGTCGGCATTGCCGCGGCCGCTGGTCTCGACGGCGACGAGGTGCGCCGCCATCTGGCCGACCCGGCCACGCGTGAGGCGGTCTCGCAGGCCGATGCGCAAGCGCGCAACATGGGGATCAGCGGCGTGCCGTTTTTCATCTTCAACCAGAAGGTGGCGATCTCGGGCGCCCAAGACCCCCAAACCCTGTTGCAAGCCATGCAGCAGGCGGTTGCCGAAACACAGGCGGCCTGAAGCAGTTATGGGGCAGGAGGGGTGATGGCACCCCGCAAAACCTCCCTCGACGCGCTGGCGGTTGGCTTGCTGATCGCGTTTTGCCTGTACAACGGCTTCCAGCAGGTGCTGGTGAAGGCCACGGTGAGCGAGGTGCCGCCGGTGTTTCAGGCTTCCCTGCGCTTCATCGGCGCAACCGTGCTGCTGGCCGTGTGGTGCCGCTGGCGTGGCATTGCGCTGGTGCGGGATGGTGACCCGCTGGCTGCGGGTCTGGCGGCGGGGTTTTTGTTTGCTGCCGAGTTCGCCTGCATCTACATCGGCCTGAATTTCACCAGCGCTTCGCGCATGACACTTTTTCTCTACACCGCGCCGTTTTGGGTGGCGGTGTTTTTGCCGATGCTGGTCCAATCGGAGCGCCTGTTCTGGCTGCAGTGGCTGGGCCTGGTGCTGGCGTTTGCCGGCGTGGTGGTCGCCTTGGCTGACCGCGCTTTGGCACACGGCGCAGCAGCGAAGCCACCGCAACAATGGGTCGGTGATGCCTTGGCGATTCTGGCCGGCATGTTCTGGGGCTTGACCACGGTGGTGATCCGCAGCACGCGCCTTTCGTCCATTCCGGCAGAAAAGTTGCTCTTTTACCAGCTGCTGTTTTCGGCCCTGAGCCTGCCGGTGTTGTCATTGGTGTTGGGCGAGCCCTGGCACTGGACCTTCAGCCCGTTTGCCGCCACCTCGCTGGCGATTCAAATCGTGCTGGGTGCATTTCTGAGTTTCCTGGCCTGGATGTGGATGCTGGGGCGTTACCCGGCAACCAAAATGTCGGCCTTCGTCTTTCTCACGCCGATCTTCGCCTTGGCGATCGGCGCCGTGTGGCTCAGTGAGCCGGTCACCGCGAGCCTCGTGGCAGCGCTGGTGCTGGTGGCGCTGGGCATCGTGCTGGTGAGCCGCAAACCGGCCGCTTAAACCACACCCGATTGTTTCAGCGCGGCGATTTTTGCCACATCCAGCCCCAGCTCTGCCAACACCTCGTCGGTGTGTTCACCCAGCGCGGGGGGCGGCCGGCGCAGCACCGGTGGCGTGTCTTTGAGGCGCAGCGGGCTTGCCACCGTGCCAATGGTTTCAGCGGTCGACGGGCCGGGCCGGTTGGGCGCCACGGGCTGTTTCACCCAGATGCCGCGGTGCTGCACCTGGGCATCGGCAAAGGATTCGTCGATGGCGTTGATCGGGCCGCAAGGTACGGCTTTGTCTTCCAGCAGTTTGATCCAGTACGCGGTGGTGTGCAGGCGCGTGACCGTCATCATCAGGGGAATCAGCGCGTTGCGGTTGACATTGCGCGGCGCCACGCTCCCAAAGCGCGGGTCTTGCGCCCATTCGGGTTTGCCGGCGGCCTCACAAAAACGGGCGAACTGGCCGTCGTTGCCAATTGCCAGCAGCATTTGCCCGTCGCTGGTGGGGAAGTTCTGGTAGGGCGCCAGGCTCGGGTGGGTATTGCCCTGGCGCGTGGGCACGGCGCCGGTGTTGAGGTAACCGATGGCCTGGTTGGCCAGCATGGCCATGCCGCAGTCCAGCAGGGCCATGTCGATGTGCTGGCCTTTGCCGGTCTGGTGGCGCACTTCGAGCGCGGCCAGAATGGAACTGCAGGCGAAAACGCCGGTGAACAGATCGGTGATGGCGACGCCAACGCGCATCGGGCCGGCGCCAGCCACACCGTCCTGGTGGCCGGTGATGCTCATCATGCCGCTCATGGCCTGGATCATCAGGTCGTAGCCGGCGCGCGGCGCGTAGGGGCCGTCTTGCCCGAAGCCGGTGACCGAGCAGTAGATCAGGCGCGGGTTGAGCGCCTTCAGGCTCTCGTAGTCCAGCCCATACGCCTTGAGCCCGCCGGCCTTGAAGTTCTCCACCACGATGTCGCTCTGGGCGGCAATTTGTTTGATGATGGCCTGGCCTTCGGTCGTGGCGATGTCGACCGTGATGGCGCGTTTGTTGCGGTTGGTGCAATGGAAATAGGTGGCGTGGGAAGTTGGCTTGCCGTCGGCGTCGGGCATGAAGGGCGGGCCCCATTTGCGCGTGTCGTCACCGTCGTTCGGGCGTTCGACCTTGATCACATCGGCGCCCAGGTCGGCCAACATCTGCGCGCAATACGGGCCGGCCAAAACGCGGGAGAGGTCGAGAACTTTGAGGTGGTCCAGGGCGCCGGGCTTGATCGTCATTTTGAAATCTTCTCCGAAAAATTGGGGCAGATTCCAATTATCACGGTGTGGCAAGCCGCCCCAGCGCAACTGCGCGCTGCGTGCCGCCCGGATGGGCGCGGTCGCACCGTGTTGGGCGCCCGCTAGAGTCCATGCAACTGACGCATAAAAGCGTGCGCCGTCACAGCAGGGGCCCATCACGCCGGGCGCCAGGGCGCCCACCCATCCGCCTTGCATCCAGATCGCGCCCAAAGCCATAATGCAGATGGTTCATCAACACCTGCAACCTGGAGACAAACCTATGGCCAAGATGCTGTTCATCATCAATGCTGTGCTGACTTTCCCGTTTGGCGTCGCGGCGCTGGCCGCGCCGGCGCAGTTGTTCGCCCAGTTCGGTGTACAACTCGACGCGGGCGGGCAGCTGATCGCCCGGGGCTACGCGGCCACGCTGCTGGGCTACGGCCTGGTGATTTTCCTGATGCGCAACGAGTCGGATGGACGCGTCCTGCGCCCATTTCTGCTGTCCATGGCGGTGTTCAACGCAGTGGAAGCCGTCATTCAGGGCATTGCGGGCGCCCAAGGGGTCGCCGCTGCCGTGATCTTTGGCAATGTCGCTTTGCATGCAGCGGTCGCGCTGGCCTGCCTGGTGGCCTGGAGCCGACAAAAAATCTGACGCGCCCCACCCTGTGGGCGAACGTGGGGGTCGCCAATTTTTCGCCGGGCCGCCCCAAGAAAAATTAGCCCCCTCGGGGGGCAGAGAGCCACACGAAGTGGGCGAACGTGAGGGTCTAATTCGCAAACGCCGCGATGCCGGTCTGTGCCCGGCCGAGGATCAAGGCGTGGATGTCGTGTGTGCCTTCGTAAGTGTTGACCACCTCCAGGTTCACCAGATGCCGCGCCACGCCAAATTCGTCGCTGATGCCGTTGCCGCCCATCATGTCGCGCGCCAGGCGGGCGATGTCCAGGGCCTTGCCGCAGGAGTTGCGTTTGAGGATGGAGGTGATCTCCACCGACGCCGTGCCTTCGTCTTTCATGCGGCCCAGGCGCAGGCAGCCTTGCAGGCCGAGCGCGATTTCAGTTTGCATGTCGGCAAGCTTTTTCTGGATGAGCTGGTTGGCGGCGAGCGGGCGGCCAAATTGTTTGCGGTCCAGCGTGTATTGCCGCGCGCGCACCCAGCAGTCTTCGGCCGCGCCCAAAGCGCCCCAGGCGATGCCGTAACGGGCTGAGTTGAGGCAAGTGAAGGGGCCTTTCAAGCCTTGCACTTCGGGGAAGGCATTTTCCTCAGGGCAAAACACGCCGTCCATGACGATCTCGCCGGTGATGGAGGCCCGCAGACCGACCTTGCCGTGGATCGCCGGGGCGCTCAAGCCCTTCATGGCTTTCTCCAGAATGAAGCCGCGAATCGGCCCGACCTGGCCAGTCTCGGAGACTTCTTTGGCCCAAACCACAAATACGTCGGCAATGGGCGAGTTGGAAATCCACATCTTGCTGCCAGACAGCTTGTAGCCACCCGCGACCTTGTGCGCCCGTGTGGCCATGGAGTTGGGGTCAGAGCCATGGTCAGGTTCAGTCAGGCCAAAGCAGCCGATCCACTCACCCGTGGCGAGTTTGGGCAGGTATTTCTGGCGCTGCGCCTCTGTGCCGAATTCAAAAATCGGCACCATCACGAGTGAGCTTTGCACACTCATCATCGAGCGGTAGCCGCTGTCGACGCGTTCGACTTCGCGCGCAATGAGGCCATAAGCCACGTAGTTCAAACCCGGGCCGCCGTAAGTGTCGGGAATGGTTGGCCCCAGAAGCCCCAACTCGCCCATTTCGCGGAAGATGGCCACGTCGGTGGTGCCTTCGCGAAACGCCATCGTCACACGGGGCAGCAGCTTGTCCTGGCAGTAGGCTGCCGCCGCGTCACGGATGGCGCGTTCATCGTCGGTCAGTTGTGTGTCGAGCAAGAAGGGGTCTTGCCAGTTGAAGGGCGTTTTGTGGGCGACAGCTGATGCCATGGATATCTCCGAGAATGAACGATTCCCTTCATTATCAATTGGACAACCATGACCTCTGCGGCCAACCCCGTCAACCACCCCAACCGGGTCTTGGCCCACACCGGCGCCCGTTACCCCATCGTGCAGGCCCCGATGGGCTGGATCGCGCGCACACAGCTGGCAGCGGCCGTCTCACGCGCGGGTGGCCTGGGCATCATTGAAACCTCGTCAGGCGAGACGGAGAACTGCCAGATCGAAATCAAAAAGATGGCGGCGCTGAATCTGCCATTTGGCGTGAATTTACCCATCCGTTTCCTCAAAGACGACGCCATGCTCAAGTTCGTCTGTACCTCGGGCGTGAAGTTTGTGACCACTTCGGCGGGCAGCCCGGCCAAATTCATCGCGCCTTTGAAAGACGCGGGCATCACCGTCTACCACGCGGTGCCCACGGTGGACGCGGCGATGAAATGTGTTGACGCCGGTATTGACGGCCTGGTGGTGGAGGGCGGCGAGGGCGGCGGCTTCAAGAACCCGGAAGAAGTCTCCACGCTGGTGCTGCTGCAGGCGATCCGCCAGCGCTCGGATGTGCCCATGATCGCCGCCGGCGGCATATGTGATGGGCGCGGGATGGCTGCGGCGTTTACGCTGGGGGCTGAAGGCATCCAGATGGGCACCCGCTTTGTGAGCTGTGCCGAGAGCCCCGTGCACATCAACTACAAAAACGCGATCATTGGCGCCAAGGAAACCGGCACACTGGTGTTGAACAAGAAATCAACGCCCTGTATCCGGGCCCTGAAGTCCGGCCGCACGTTGGCGATTTACGAGGAGGGTGTGATGTCGTTCGAGGCGATGAAGGGCATCCGCAGGCTGTATTTTGAAGGCGACATGGAGGCCGCACCGGCGCTGGCCGGGCAATCGGCCGGGCTGATTGATTCGGTGAAAACTGCAAAGGAAATCATTGACGAGACGGTGGCCGGGTTTTTTGAGATCACGAGGCGCCTGGGCGGCCTGGCGCAAGCCCGCTCGTTTGGTTGAATCACTGCGCATGAACCCTGAACGCAGGCGATTGTCGCTTGCGCTGCTGCTCTCCCTGTCGGTCCACGCGCTGCTGCTGAGCCTCACTTTCGGTGGCCAGGGGCTTGGACTTCCTGGCTTCGGTTTCCCCTGGCAGGAAAGGCGGACCGAGGTGCCTGATTTGCGCGCCGAGCTCCTTGCGCCACCGCCCTTGGCGGCCGAGCCCTGGCCGAGTGCGGGTACCGCAGGGGTTGAGCAGCCGGTTGCCACGGAGCCGGCCACGATGACACTCGTGGACCTCGCTCCGCCCGCGAAGCCAGTGGCCGCAGCGGGCCTGCCACCAGCCAAACCAAAAAAGGTGCCTAAGCCAAAACCTGCCGTAGTGGCCGTTGCGACTCCGGTGATTTCGCCAGCGCCCGAGCCCACAATCCCGTCCGCACCGGCACTTGCCGAACGGCCCACTGAAAGCGCTCCTGCGCCGATGCCCGAGGAAGACGTGGTCGCCCTGGCGCAGTCGAACGTGTCCACATGGGCCGTGCCCCCCGCGCCCGAGCTGCCGGCTTCCGCCGCTGCGCTCGCACCCAGCGCCCCAAGCCCGCAGATCGCCACGCCACCGCCTCAAGAGGCAACCGATACAAAGCAGGATGTACCGCGGCAGGCGCAGCAGGCGGACGCGGAACGTCAAGAGATGGCTCGGGTCGAAACGGCTCGGGCCGCAGAAGCACGTGCCGAGGGGGCACGGGTCGAAAACGCTCGGGTAGAAGCGGCTCGCGTCGAAGACCAGCGCCAGGCAAGCGCTCGGCAAGCGGCAACGACGGCAGAGGCCGCCCGGGCAGAAACTGAACGCCAGGAAGTCGCCAAACAAGCACTGGCACGCCAAGATGCAGCGCGACAGGAGGCCGCTCGCCTCGAGGCTGCATGGGCCGAGGCCACCCGCACCGAAGCTGCGCAGCTCGAGCTTGCACGTGCTGAAGCGGTACAGCGCCAGGAGGCAGCCAAGCAAGCTTTGGCGCGGCAAGAAGCGGCACGGTTGGAAGCCGTTCGGGTTGAAGCCGCGCGGGCAGAAGCCAAACGGCAGGAAGCCGTGCGCCAGGCGCAGGTCGAATCCTCGCGGGTCGAAGCTGAACGACAGGCCGCTGCGCAGCAGGCAGCGGCGCGGCAAGAATTGGTGCGACAGGAAGCCGCGCAAGCGGAAGTGCAGCGCAAGGAGTTGGCGCAGCAAATGGCAGCTCGAGCGGAAACCGAACGCAGGGAGGCCGCGCGCCAAGAGACTGCGAGGCAGGAGGCCGCACAACAAGAAGCGGCACGCCAGGAGGCAGCGAGGCAGGCGGCAGGCCAGGCGGCGGCGCGGCAAGAGACGGCGCGGGTCGAGGCGGCGCGGCTGGATGCCGCCCGCCTGGAGGCGGCTCGGGTTGAGTCCGCGCGGCTGGCTGCGATCCAGGCCGAGGCGGAAAAGCGGGAAGAGCGGCTGCGCGCGATCGGGCGGCAACTGAACGAAGAAGCCGACCGGCGTGACGCGGCAGCGCGCCTGCCACCCTCGTCAAGCAGCCTGCGCCGGGGCAGGCTCTTCGGGCACACCGACTCCAATGCGGAACTCATCTTGTACGCGGAAGCCTGGGCCCGCAAGATCCAGCTGAACATGACCTTCGACATGGTCCGCGAAGCGGCGAAGCAGCCGCACACCCAACCCATGGTGACGGTGGCCATTCGAAGCGATGGGTCGGTGGAGTCGGTGGCCTTTGTGCGCTCCAGTGGCGTGGCGGCCATTGACGAGGCCATTCGGCGCATCGTGCACAGCCAGGCGAACTACCCGGCGTTTTCGCCGGCCCTTCTTCGCGATTTTGATGTGGTCGAAATCCGCCGCACCTGGCACTTTGACATGGCGGTCCGGCTGTACTGAAAACGGCACGTTATGTGCGCCAACGCACAGACCAACCCCTCTGATTTTTGGAGACTTGTGGGCCAAGAAAAACACTTGAGAATTTGGCTTCGCGCGTTAAATAGAAAAACAGTGAGCGGCCGGCCAAAATGGACCAGAGTCGCCATTGACTTGTGTTGGAAAACCTCAATGAAAACCCGTTCAGACACGAATCTGCAGACTCCACAAATGCCGACCAAGCCGATAGCAAACGCCTTGGGTCAAACTGAAAAAGTCAAGGCTCTGGTTGATGAGGCCGCGCAGGATTTATCCTTGGTCAATTCAGATTTGAAGGATGGTCTGGAGAGCAAGAACCCGCTGGAAAGCATGGAGAAGGTGCTTATACAAAGCGAAGCCATTGAGGAAAAGGTGCAGGAAGCCGCCGACAAGCTCGCGGACGTGAGTGTTGACCTGAAACACGAGGTCCGCGCACGTCATATCCTTGAGTTCAAATTGGAGGCGGTCAAGGAACGGGAAGAGGCGGCCCGGCACGACGCTATTCACGATCCCTTGACCGGTCTGCCCAACCGCATTTTGTTCAATGACCGGCTGGAGCATGGTTTGGCGCAGGCCCGCCGGCACGGATGGAGCCTGGCCGTGATGTTCATAGACCTGGATGATTTCAAGAAAATAAACGACACCCATGGACACGCCGCAGGAGACAGCGTTTTGAAAACGGTTGCGTCTCGACTTTCGCAATGTGTGCGAGACGATGACACCATCAGCCGGCATGGCGGTGACGAATTCCTGTATCTGCTGACAGAGGTCAAAGACCAGCAAGACCTGTTGACAGTCGCAGAAAAAATACTCGAGTCGATTCAAGCGCCGTGCGGTGTCACTGTCGACGATCTCACTGTCAACACCCGTGTCAGCGCCAGTGTGGGAATTTCAATCTTCCCCAAAGACGGCGCCACAGCGGACGCCTTGATCCACAATGCCGACAAGGCGATGTACCATGCCAAAAAAAGCAAGAACCGCTATTCGTTTGCGCAGTAAACCCACACCGCGCTGATTTTCGGGAGCCCTTGGCATGACACGATTCGCACAGCGTATTTTTCTCGCCTTCGCCCTCATCGGGCTGCCAGCCTGGGCACAGGCCCAGCCGTTCCCCGCTGGCCCGATCAGTGTCGTGGTTCCGCTTGCTCCGGGTGACGCTGCGGACACTGCCGCGCGGGCCCTTGGCGAAGAGATTTCAAAGCTGCTGAAAACGCCAGTGCTCTTGATCAATCGTCCCGGGGCCGGGGGGGCGCTTGGCGCCAACGGCGTCGTCCAGGCCAAAAAAGACGGTCACACAATCCTGTTTGCGCAAAATAGCGCACTCACCTTCCGCGCCGTTCTCGACCCCCAATCCGTCACTTACGATGCGCTGCGGGATCTGGCGCCCCTGGGCATCGCTTCACGCACGCCGAGCTTTCTCGTCGTGCGCAGCGACGCGCCGTACAAGACTTTCGCAGAGTTGATCGAATACGCGAAAAAGAACCCGGGCCAGGTCCGCATAGGTCATCCCGGCGTCGGCTCCGTCGGTGATTTCTGTGTGCAATTGATCAGCTCGCTTACGGGTGTGGAGCTGGTGTCGGTCCCCTACACCGGCGCGGCCCCTTCCGTCACCGCATTGCACGGCGGCCACATCGAAGGCGTCGTGCTGGCGCTCGGCGCGCTGAGCGCGCACCTCAAGTCAGGGGCGTTCCGGGGTCTTGCCGCTTCGAGCCGGTTTCCCGAGTTTGCCGACGTCCCCACGATGCGCGAGCTGGGGCTTCGGGAGGATCTGTTTGGCATTTGGTTCAGCTTTCTCGCGCCCGCGGGGATCCCTGATGACGCGAGGAAAGCCCTCGTCGGCGCGATCGACCAAGCCGTCAAGACACCGGCCATCATGGCAAGGCTGCTGCCGCTTGGCATTTTGCAGAGTTACGCAAGCCCCGAGCAGATGGCAACCGAGATCCGCGAGGAGTTCAAGCGGGTCAGCGAGATGGCCAGGAAGACCGGTTTGGTCAAATGACGCCGCTCCTGCAGGCCCTGAACCAGATCTATCGCAACAGCGCTGCCGCAGCCGCGCGCGCATGCGGAACCACGTCGTAGGCATACAGGTGTTTCCGGAATTCGGCGTGCGCGACGAGCTCTGCGTCGCGCACGGCCAGATCGGGGTTGGCTGAACCCACACGCAGCCCATTCTGGCGGGCGCCAAGCTGAACCGCGGCCACACGCTCGCGACGCAGCCGGTCGTAAGCCAGCAGCGACGCGGGCACCTCCGACGTGTCCACCCGCGCCAGGATCGTCGCCAGCGCCATGCCGTCTTCGATCGACTGGTTGGCCCCTTGCCCCAAATGCGGGAGCATCGGATGCGCCGCGTCGCCCAGCAGCGTCAACCGGCCTTTGGTCCAGGCCGGCAGCGGCTCGCGGTCGTAGAGCGCCCAGCGGAATGTCTTGTCGACCTGCCTGAGCACGTTCCCGATGCGCGGGTCCCAGCCTTCGAACTCGCGGCGC
>JANMMR010000386.1:0-1889 GCA_031373455.1 Rhodoferax sp. | reverse complement strand
GGTATCTTGCGCGATGTCGGGCGGCGGCCTGAAATACTCGGCTCGGTGATCATTCCCGAGGGCACGGCGCGGCGTTATTTTGGGCTCGCCGGGCCGGGCCTGGTGGTGGTCGAAACGCGCATCGGCGCGGCCTACCTGATTGCCGACCAGTCCAGCGTGGCGCTGCGCCCGGACGACCCGCGTGCGCTCAAGGTACAAGTGCCGCTGGAGCCTAAACGCGTGAAAGACGAAGTGCAGGCCGACCTGAGCGTGATGTTCCTCATGCTCGGCGGGCTCTCGCTGATCGTTGGCGCTTTGGGCATTGCCAACATCACGCTGGTGGGCGTGATGGAGCGCACCGGCGAGATCGGGCTGCGCCGCGCCATTGGTGCGACCAAGAGGCACATTGCCGCGCAGTTTCTGGTGGAGAGTGTGTCGATGGGTGTGATCGGCGGCATCATTGGCGCGGCGGTGGGCGTGTTGATCGTGATTGGCGTCTCGGCGATCCAGGTGTGGACGCCGGTGCTCGACCCGCTGGCGCCGCTGCTCGCACCCGTGGTGGGCGGCGTGATTGGCGTGTTGTCCGGCATTTACCCGGCGATGCGCGCGGCCAAGCTGGAGCCGGCCGAGGCGTTTCGGCATTGAGTCAGAGCGGTAGATCGGGGCTGGTTCAGTAGAACACGTTGTTAATATGGGTATTAACAATTGAACAGATTTCGCAACAAATGTAGTTTAAATAGTATTTAAGTTAAATATTAGACTATAATATAAGCAATATTATATAAAAAAATATAGCAATAAATATAAATAATACGTGACTTACTTGGTTTTGAAATTCTTAGTGATGTTGCAAAGTAAGTTATTCAAATTTCACCACCGCAATCGGCGGCAAATCCTGCGATAGGCAGTGCCATTTTTCCCCTGCGTCGGCGCTCACCCAAAGCCCGCCCGTGGTGGTGCCCAGCGCCAGCGTCTGGCCATCGTCGCTCACGTCCAGCCCGTGTCGGTAGACCAGGTGGTAGGCGTTTTCCTGGGGCAGGCCATCGACAAACGCCGTGAAGGTTTTGCCGCCGTCGTCGGTGCGGTTGACGACCATGCGCCCGCCTACCGGCACGCGGCAGGCGTCGGCCTGCGCCGGAACGAACCAGGCGCGTTCGGGGTTGGTCGGGTCCACCGCCACGGGGAAGCCAAAACCCGAAGGCGCGGGCGCCTCGATGCCTTTGCCCACGGCCTGCCAGCTCATCGAGCCGTCGACCGATTTGTAGATGCCGCAGTGGTGCTGCACCCACTGCGCGTCGGGCTGTGCGGCACATTGCACCAGGCAATGCGGGTCTTGCAGGTTTTCTTCGTCAGGCGCATCGGGCGGTAGGTAGTCGGCTTTCATGCCTTTGGCGGTGAGCGCCCAGGTGGCGCCGCCGTCCCGCGTTTGCCACACGCCGCCGCACGAGATGGCCACGGTGACGTGTTTTGAATCGCGCGGGTCGACCAGTATGGAATGGATGCCGGCGTGGTCATAACCGCCACCAGCCCAGGAGCGGCGCCGCGGCTCGGCCCACAAGGGCGCGTTGATGGCCCAGCTTTTGCCGCCGTCGGTTGACTTGAACAACCCCGCCGGAATACAACCGGCCCACAGCGTGCCGGGCTCATCCACCCCTCCTGCCACGATCGACCAGACCAGCTGTGCGCTCCAGGGTGTGGCGTCGTCTGCCCAAGGGCCTTCCGTGGGTTTGGGCGGGAAGGCCGGCGCGGTAGCCTCCCGCCAGGTTTTACCCTGGTCGGCGCTTTGGTGCAGCTTGATGCCGAAGTGCCCGAGGTTCAGCGCGGCGTGCCACACCCCGCTGCGTTTGTCGGCCAGCACCTGCGACACCGGCTCGCCCTTGAAGTGGTGGGCCGCAATCGACCAGGTGCCC
>JANMMR010000374.1:0-3017 GCA_031373455.1 Rhodoferax sp. | reverse complement strand
ATCGCTTGCGTGATGGCCGATTGAAGGCCCTGCAAATAGCTGCTTACCGCCTGTGGGTTCATAAAACGCGCCCCGTCACCGTTTCACCGCCCGCCAGCCGATGTCCTTGCGGTATTGGGCGCCGTCAAAATGGATGCCCAGGGCAAGCTCGTACGCACGATGCTGCGCCTGCTTCACGCTGTCGGCCAGGACTGTGACACACAACACGCGGCCACCGCTGGTCACGGTGCCGCCCGGGGTGAGCCCGCCTTGGGGCTGGGTTCCGGCATGGAACACCACCGCGTCTTCGGCGTCTTTGGGCAAACCATGGACGGCATCACCCTTCCTCGGGTACATCGGGTAACCGGCGGCCGCCATCACCACGCCGAGTGCCACGCGCCGGTCCCATTCGAGTTCGATCTTGTCAAGGTGGCCATGCGGGCCGGGGTCGGTGGCGGCCATCAACACGTCGACCAGATCGGTCTTCAGGCGCATCATGATCGGCTGGGTTTCCGGGTCACCCATGCGGCAATTGAATTCGAGGGTTTTGGGATGGCCTTCAGCGTCGATCATCAGCCCCGCGTAGAGGAAACCACTGAAGGGAATGCCGTCTTTCTCCATGCCCTTTACGGTGGGCAAAATGATTTCGCGCATGGCCCGCGCGTGCACGGCCGGCGTCACCACGGGCGCCGGGGAGTAGGCGCCCATGCCGCCGGTGTTGGGGCCTTCGTCGTTGTCGAGCAGGCGCTTGTGGTCCTGGCTGGTGGCCAATGTAAGCACGTTTTTGCCGTCCACCATCACGATGAAGCTGGCTTCTTCGCCTTGCAGGAATTCTTCAATCACCACACGCGCCACAGCCTTGCCATCTGCGCCTGCATTGTGTGCCACGCCCAGGGCGTTGTCCAGCAGCATGAAGTCGATGGCGTCATGCGCGTCTTGGAGCGTCATGGCCACCACCACACCTTTGCCGGCGGCCAAGCCATCGGCCTTGACCACAATTGGCACGCCGATTTTGTCCACATAAGCGTGCGCCAGCGCGGCGTCGGAGAACGTATCGAAGGCCGCTGTCGGGATGCCATGGCGTTGCATGAAGGCCTTGGAAAATGCTTTGGAGCTCTCCAGTTGCGCGGCGGCCCGCGTTGGCCCGAACACCCGCAGCCCATGCGCGCGGAATTCGTCGACGATGCCCGCAGCCAGCGGACCTTCCGGCCCCACCAGCGTAACCGCTATCTTTTCAGAAGCAGCCCAGGCTCGAAGCTCCTGAATGTCTGTGATGTTGACGTTTTGAAGCCGCTTATCCAGCGCCGTGCCGCCGTTGCCCGGCGCCACGTAAACCATTTGCACCTTGGGCGACTGCGCGAGTTTCCAGGCCAGGGCGTGTTCGCGTCCACCGCCGCCTACCACCAGTACCTTCATGGTTTAGCCTTTGGCGAAGACCGACCGCCGCCGGGCCGCCCCAAGGCGGGCACGGCCCCCTCGGGGGGCAGCGACGACACGCAGTGCGGAGCGTGGGGGCTCATATCAAGGCGTTGTGGAAGATTTCCTGAACATCGTCCAGGTCCTCCAGCACATCCAGCAGTTTTTGCATGCTCAAGGCGTCGTCACCGGTGAGTTCAACGGTATTTTCGGCACGCATGGTGATTTCGGCCACCTCGGGTTTGAAGCCGGCTTTGTCCAGCGCATTTTTCACGGCTTCAAAATCCGGGAACGCGGTGAGCACTTCAATCGCACCGTCGTCGCCGGTTATCACATCTTCGGCGCCGGCCTCCAATGCGGCTTCCATCAGCTTGTTTTCATCCGTGCCCGGCGCAAAAACCAATTGCCCGCAATGTTTGAACTGGAACACCACCGAGCCGGCGGTTCCCATGTTGCCGCCGTGTTTGCTGAAGGCGTGGCGCACCTCGGCCACGGTGCGCACTTTGTTGTCGGTCATGGTGTCCACCAGAATCGCCGCGCCGCCAATGCCATAACCCTCGTAGCGGATTTCTTCGTAATGCACGCCTTCCAGCGTGCCGGTGGCTTTTTCGATGTTGCGTTTGACGGTGTCCGCCGGCAAATTGGCCGCTTTGGCCTTCTCCACCGCCAGTCTCAGGCGCGGGTTGATGCCCAGATCACCACCGCCCAGACGCGCTGCCACCATGATTTCACGGATCACGCGGGTCCACACTTTGCCCCGTTTTTCGTCCTGTCGGCCCTTGCGGTGCTGAATATTGGCCCATTTACTGTGTCCTGCCACGCGAAGTCCTTCAAAAATTCGTTACGCTATTGGCTTGATTGTACTTTTGGGACTTGAAATGGCTTCTTTGACTGATGGCATTCTGATTGGCAAGCATGGCGATACCGAGTGCCGGCTGCTGCTGGACAAGTCAAACCGCCACGGCCTCATCACCGGCGCCACCGGCACCGGCAAAACCATCACCCTGCAAACCCTGGCCGAAGGTTTCTCCCGCCGTGGCGTGCCGGTGTTCATGGCCGACGTGAAGGGCGACCTCACCGGCATCTCGCAGGCCGGCAAACTCTCTGACAAACTCGCCGCCGTCATCAAGGAACGCGCGCTTGATACACCCGAATCCACCGCCTTCCCGGTGACGCTGTGGGACGTGTTTGGCGAACAGGGCCACCCGGTGCGCGCCACCGTGAGCGACATGGGCCCGCTGTTGCTCTCGCGCATGCTCGATTTGAACGACACCCAGGCCGGCGTGCTGAACCTGATCTTCAAAATCGCTGACGACAACGGCTTGCTGCTCCTGGACATGAAAGACCTGCGCGCCATGTGCCAGTATGTGGGCGACAACGCGCGTGATTTCACCACGCAATACGGCAACGTGAGCGCGGCCAGTGTGGGAGCGATCCAGCGAGGGCTGCTGCAGATCGAAACCCAGGGTGGCGCGAAGTTTTTTGGCGAGCCGATGCTGAACATCGCGGATTTCATGCAGACCGTTGCGTCCAATGGCGTCATCAACATCCTGGCCGCCGACAAGCTGATGAGTTCACCGCGGCTCTACGCCACGTTCCTCCTGTGGATGTTGTCGGAACTC
>JANMMR010000658.1:0-1830 GCA_031373455.1 Rhodoferax sp. | reverse complement strand
CCCGCGCGGGTGATGTAGGCCAACTTGCACTCACGCACCATGGCGCTGGTGGCCACGTTGCAGATGGTCAGCGTGTTGGTCATGCCCAACCCCTGGGCATGGCGCAGCGCGGCCAGTGTGTCGGCCGTCTCGCCTGACTGTGTGATGGTGACCACCAGGGTTTTCGGATTCGGCACCGAATCGCGGTAGCGGTATTCACTGGCCACTTCGACTTGCGTCGGGATTTTGGCAATGCTCTCCAACCAGTATTTCGCCGTGCAACCGCTGTAATAACTGGTGCCGCAGGCCAGGATCAACACCGAATCGATGTGTTTGAAGACCTGCGCGGCGCTCACGCCAGGTTCCGCTTTGCCGCCGTCAAACAGGTCTGGCACGATGCCTTCGACACCTTCGAGCGTGTCGCCAATGGCGCGTGGCTGCTCGAAGATTTCCTTCTGCATATAGTGGCGGTAGGGGCCCAGCTCCGCCGCGCCGCTGTGCGCCAGCACGGTTTTCACCGGGCGCTGAGGCGGCGCCACGGCTTTGTGTGATTTGTCGACCAGCCAGTATTTGCCCAACTGCACATCGACCACGTCGCCTTCGTCCAGGTAAACGATCTGGTCCGTCACGCTGGCCAGCGCCATCGCGTCGGAGGCGAGGAAGTGCTCACGCCCGTCTTTGCCCACACCCAGGATCAGCGGTGAGCCAGCCCGTGCGCCAATCAGTCGCTGCGGCTCGTCTTTGCAAAACACGGCAATCGCGTAGGCGCCGTGCAGTTGTTTCACGGCCGCCTTCACGGCTTCAAAAATGTCGCCGTCGTAGAGGCTGTCGATCAGGTGGGAGATCACCTCGGTGTCGGTCTGGCTCAGGAAAACATAGCCGCGGGCCTTGAGCATGGCGCGCAGTTCATCGTGGTTTTCGATGATGCCGTTGTGCACCAGGGCCACGCGGCCAGGGCGTGTGTCATAACTCTGCGCGGCGCCACTGGCAGCGGTTGGGGCGGTGCCAGATTTGGTGAACACCGACTCCGGCCCGTGGCTGAAATGCGGGTGCGCGTTGTGCACCGCGGGTGCGCCGTGTGTGGCCCAGCGCGTGTGCGCGATGCCGATCAGCCCTTCAAGGTGAGTGGCCTGCACCTGCTCCATCAACTCCGACACCCGTGAGGTGCTGCGCGCCCTTTTCAGGCCACCGGCATACACGGCAACGCCGCAAGAGTCGTAGCCCCGGTACTCAAGCCGCTGCAGGCCCTGAACCAAAATGGGAACGATATTTCGGGTAGAAACTGAACCAACGATGCCACACATGCCAACTCCTTGTTGAAGGTGGTGGCCACTTTAAGGGGCTTTGCTCAAAATAGGGTGTTGATTTTTAACAGTTTTTGAACTTAAATTTCACAATACTCAATGAATGGCTGATAATTTCATAATGTCGTCAATATCTGAACAAAACTCGCAACAATTTTCACTTGACGCGACGGACCTTCAGATCCTCGATCAGTTGCAAAAGGACGCCTCGCTGACCAACCAGCAACTGGCAGAACGTGTGTTCACCTCACCGCCGACTTGCCTGCGCCGTGTCAAACGGCTCAAAGAAGCGGGTTTGATCGAGCGCCAAATCGCCATCTTGAGCACTGACAAACTGGCCCCGCTGCTGGGCCACGGGCTCACTGCGATCGTGGAGATCACGCTGGAGCGGCAGGACGCGACAAGCCTGGCGGTTTTTGAAACCCGCGTGGGCGCGGACGAGGCCGTGCAGCAGTGTTACCGCGTTTCGCCCGGGCCGGATTTTGTCTTGACCGTGTTCGCGCGCGACATGCCGGGTTACCTGGCGTTGACCGAGCGCCTTTTCACG
>JANMMR010000298.1:0-3275 GCA_031373455.1 Rhodoferax sp. | reverse complement strand
ACCAAGTGGTACTTCCCGATGGGGAAGACCACAAAACCTGGCAAACACTCAACCTGATGTTTGACCAATTGCTGGCCAACGCCTGTGACCGCAATACCATTCTGTTTGCGCTGGGTGGCGGCGTAGTCGGCGACATGACCGGATTCGCGGCGGCCTGTTACATGCGCGGCGTGCCATTCGTCCAGGTGCCAACAACTTTGCTGGCGCAGGTCGATTCGTCGGTCGGCGGCAAGACCGCCATCAACCATCCCCTGGGAAAGAACATGATCGGCGCTTTTTACCAGCCGCTCAGGGTGGTCTGCGATTTGGACACCCTCCAATCCTTGCCGGCGCGCGAACTCAGCGCCGGGCTCGCGGAAGTCATCAAATACGGGCCCATTGCTGACATGGCGTTTTTCGACTGGATTGAGGCGAATATCGATTTGCTGCTGGCGCGCGATGTTGAGGCTTTTGCTTATGCAGTGCGCCGCAGCTGTGAAATCAAGGCCTGGGTTGTCGCCCAGGACGAGCGGGATACGGGATTGCGCGCCATTCTGAATTTTGGCCACACGTTCGGGCACGCCATCGAAGCCGGGCTTGGTTTTGGCCAGTGGTTGCACGGGGAAGCCGTGGGATGTGGCATGGTGATGGCCGCCAACCTGTCATTGAAACTCGGCTTGGTTGGCGAACCCTTGGTGCGGCGCCTGGTCGCGTTGATTCACAAGGCAGGCCTTCCCGTGCGTGGTCCGACACTTCCGGGCGATCGGTCAACCATGCCCGCCGACAATGCCGGGCGTTACCTCGAACTGATGCAACATGACAAAAAGACCGAGGGCGGCGCACTTCAATTTGTGCTGATCAACGGTCCCGGCAAGGCCATCGTGTGCGCCGCGCCGGAAGCTCTGGTTCGTGAAGTGATAGACGATTGCTGCCGGTGAATTTCCCGAGCGCCATTGCATGGTTCGCAGTCGTCGTGTATGGGCAATCCATGCCAACATGGGCAACACTCGGTGAGATGCCAACAGCTCCGGTCGTCACACGAGCGATGGCCTCCACCTCGGTGGCAAGTTCCCGGGCTGCCCGCACACCGCCAAATGGCTCCATTCAATTGCAGGAAAGCCTGCTGGCCAATGGCACCACCGTGAAGGAATACGCGACGCCACAAGGGCGGGTTTTCGCCGTGTCGTGGCGTGGGCCTGTATTGCCTGATTTCTCCGCTTTGCTGGGAACACACTTCCCAACCTTCCGGCAAAGCGCGGAACGTGCCCGTGAACAGGGCGTTCGCAATTCGACGCTCGCATTGAACCATGGCGGACTCGTCATGCGTTCCACCGGGCGGATGCGTGCCTTCGAGGGATTTGCCTATTTGCCAGCCCTGGTGCCTGATGGCGTTGTGATTGATGAGTTGCTTCAATAGTTTGATGGGCTTGCGCAGCGGGTTGCTGGCTGCGGCCATGGTATTGAGCGCTTGCGGCGGGGGTGGATCCAGCCAGGCAGTTGCCGTCGCCACAGCGCCGCTCGGGCTCAACGAACACCCGGTCTACGTTGATGGCGGCCCGGCCGGAACCGGCTACAACGCCAATCGCCTCTACACCGATGTCACGGTTTGCACGCCAGGCAATGCGGCCAATTGCCAAACCATCAACCACGTGCTGGTCGACACGGGCTCCACCGGTCTGCGCATTTTGTCGTCGGCCTTGAACCGCGGTACCGGTTTGCGAGGCGTCAACGCGCCTGGTGGGTTGCCCTTGCTGGGGTGCGTTCAATTTGTGGACAACACCTTCGCCTGGGGCCCGTTTGTTCAGGCCGACATCGTGTTGGGTGCCAAACGTGCCGCCAACCTGCCGGTTCAGGTGATCGCCGACCCGGCCTCTGCCCATCTGGCCACAGCCTGCTCCAGCGGAAGCAACATCACGTCAGCGTCAGTTCTGGGCGCCAATGGCGTACTGGGCATTGGCCTGTTCAAGGAGGATTGTGGCGCCGCCTGCGAGGTCAACGCCGCGAATGGCTACTATTTCACCTGCACTGACGCCACCTGTGCCGTTGTGCGCGGAACCAGCTTGCCACGCAGCCAGCAGGCGCAGAATCCGGTGATTTTCTTCGCGTCTGACAACAACGGCTTGGTGATTGATCTGCCATCAGCGGGTACCGTCCCTTCGCCTGGTTTGAGCGGGAAAATGGTTTTTGGCATAGGCACGCAGGCCAACAACCAACCCCAAGTTGCGCGGGTTTTGACGACCAGCCCATCGGGTGTTGTTAGCACCACGTTTGAGGGCCGCACAATGTCGAGAAGCTTTATCGATTCCGGCTCCAACGGCCTTTATTTTGATTCACCGCGGTTGCCAATTTGCGCCGGCGCCAGCGGTTTTTATTGCCCGCCCGGCCTGACGCCACGGGCCGCAACGATGACCGGTACCAACGGCGTGGCCGTTCCCGTGGCCTTCAACATCGACAATGCGCTGGCGTCATTCAATGGCGCCAACCCGGTGTTGCCCAACCTGTCGGGCACATTTGGCGACGTCCGCAGCTTCGACTGGGGCTTGCCGTTTTTCTTTGGGCGCCGGGTGTTCTTCGGCATCGAGGGAATGGCCACTTCAGCAGGGCCGGGGCCTTATTACGCTTTTTAGCTGGTGTACTTTTGATTGGTCCCCCCGACAGGAATCGAACCTGTATCTAGCACTTAGGAGGCACTCGTTCTATCCATTGAACTACAGGGAGGTGTTCCGTTTCTGAATCAGCGCCAAATTTGTCACGGAAAATGGCGTTGCGCCTACTGGCCGTGCCAAGTGCACTGTCTGCGTCGGCGCGCCTACTCTCGCGCTGATTCAGAATCGGAACGGTTATTGTAATTTGCCAGCCTACTTCGACAATAAGCGCATCGCGTCTTCCAACCCCTTGATGGTGAGCGGGTACATCCGCTGGTTCATGATCTGCTGCACCACGCTGATGCTCTGGCGGTACTGCCACACGCCTTGCGGCTCGGGGTTGATCCAGGCGAATTTGGGGAAGGCGTTGGTCAGGCGCTGAAGCCACTCCACGCCGGCTTCCTCGTTGTTGTATTCCACGCTGCCGCCGGGCTGCAGGATTTCATAGGGGCTCATGGTCGCGTCGCCAACAAAGATCAGTTTGTAATCCTTGTTGAACTTGCGGATGATGTCCCAGGTGGCGAATTTTTCGCTGAAGCGGCGGCGGTTGTTCTTCCACATGAAGTCGTACACACAGTTGTGGAAGTAATAAAACTCCATGTGTTTGAACTCGGTCTTGGTCGCGGAAAACATTTCCTCCACGCGGCCGAT
>JANMMR010000278.1:0-2082 GCA_031373455.1 Rhodoferax sp. | reverse complement strand
GTGCAAACCAGACCCGGAGGCCCGGCGGGATGCGGTCTTCCTGCAGGATCGCCTGAAACATCAGCGCCACAATCTCA
This sequence comes from Rhodoferax sp., assembly GCA_031373455.1. Lineage (GTDB taxonomy): Bacteria > Pseudomonadota > Gammaproteobacteria > Burkholderiales > Burkholderiaceae_C > JANYCG01. The sequence goes on along the minus strand of JANMMR010000278.1, from coordinate 2,005 downwards.
ATGATGGCTTTTTCGCCCTTGGTTTCAGCTTTTTTCTTGAGCTCGGTCGACTCTTCACGCAAGCGGCCGGCAACCTTGGCAACTCCGGCCGGCGTGTATTCGTCAACGACTGTGCCGCCGTCGCCGTAATCACCTGCGCGGCCGACGGGCGGGCGTACCGCAATGGCAGCCGCGAGCCCCGGCGACGGCCCACGGCCATAGGACGAAATTTCTGCCTCGGGACCCACCCGGCCCACCAACAGGCGTTTGAGCTGCCCCATCACGCCTTGAGCGCGGCTGCGTGCCCGCGCCAGCGGCGTGGTGGAGGTCATCATGCGGGTTTCTTCGTGAGCGCCGCTGTAATTGTTCCCGCCTTGCTGAGCCGATGCAGGTTGTGGCCCGGAATTCCTGGGCGTCACCGAATGTCCCGCTTCGCGTTGACCCGCCTGCGGATTCGCGCCCGGTGGCTGGTAGCCCAACCGGCCGCCAAAGGTACCGTCCGAGCGGGGCGGCTGCGCCATGCTGGCCGGGCCACTGGTGCTGAATCCGGCGCGGGTGGCGTGAGGAACCGGGGCCACATAGTTACCGGAATCAATACCGAAGGTAGAGCCTTGCACCTCACTGTGGCTTGATGGCCTGAAGGCCGGCCGTGGCGTCTGGCCTGGATCGGTGTTCGCGACCCGCTTGACGCGGTCTTTGAGTTCGATCGTGGGCATCACGCCCTGGCTGATCAGGAATTCATTGCACTTTGTATAACTGGCGAGCAGCCGATCGGCCAAAGTACGCTGCACAAGGTCATGCACCAAGGGCCATGCGTCTCGCTGCATGCCCGCCACGCTCCACTGCTCAACAACGGGCAACAACACGACTTCCGGACGCAACACGTCGTGGTCTTCAAACTCCGCGTGCCCCTCAAGAACGCGCATGCGGATTTTTAGGTCGTCGACCTGGGCGTTGAGCTTGTCCAGCAGCCCGCGGACCAGTCGCGACGCCACGATCTTGTTGTCCACCACGTCAGTGCCGACCAGCTGAAAACTTTCCTCATTGAGGTTGACACTTTTGGAAGCGGTCGGGGGCACCAGAGCCTGCTGCCAGGCCTTCATGGTCCCGTCAAGCCAGGGGCCGCGCGCCTTTTGGTAAAACGTCCAGGCGTCGCGGCGCATCTGGGCCTCGCGCAAACGCACACTCTCATTCATCAAGGTGGTGAGGTGGGACTGCACCGACATGCTGATGTCGGTCATCGCCCGCCCGGCCTCGGCGATAAATCGCTTGCGCGTCTCCGCCGCCAGTTGCGCGCGGGTGGGGGGAGATTGCGTGGCCATTGGCTTATTTATATCAGACTGTTGCCCCGGCATTGGGATCGTTCGGATCCTCTTCCTTTTTCGGATTGCCCTTTATCAGGTCTTCGCGCTTGATGCCCAGCCACATGGCGATGGCCGCCGCCACAAACACCGAGGAATAAATGCCAAACAGGATGCCGATCGTCAGCGCAAGCGCGAAGTAATGAAGCGTGGCGCCACCAAACAACAACATGGAGAGCACCATCAGCTGCGTGCAGCCGTGCGTGATGATGGTGCGGCTGATGGTTGAAGTGATGGCGTTGTCGATGATCTCCACCGTCGACATCTTGCGGTAGCGGCGGAAATTCTCGCGGATCCGGTCAAAAATGACGACCGATTCGTTCACGGAATACCCCAGCACCGCCAGCACCGCCGCCAGCACCGGCAGCGAAAATTCCCATTGGAAGAAGGCGAAAAACCCCAGAATGATGATCACGTCATGCAAATTGGCCACAATCGCGGCGACGGCAAATTTCCATTCGAACCGCACCGCCAGGTAAATCATGATGCCAGCCACCACAAAGGCCAGCGCCTTGAGGCCGTCGGTAGCGAGTTCGTCGCCCACCTGCGGCCCGACGAACTCGGTGCGGCGCAGACTGGCGCCCGGATCGTCGGCTTTGAGGCCAGCCATGACTTTGTCACTCTGCTGGGCGGCGCTGGCACCTTTGGCGCCCGGCATGCGGATC
>JANMMR010000088.1:0-6691 GCA_031373455.1 Rhodoferax sp. | reverse complement strand
GACAACAAACAGGCCACGGTGATGAACATTCTGGTTGCGCCCGACAGCATGGACGAAAAAACCGCCTACAACATCGTGAAAACGATTTTTGACAAGAAGGCCGATTTGGTCGCTGCGCACAAGGAAGCAGAGAACTTCAAGCTCGAGACCCAGAGCAACGCCGCCACGCCGATCCCCTTTCACCCAGGCGCGATCAAGTACTTCGCTGAAAAAGGCATCAAGCTGAACTGATCTGAACGCATGGCGTTGTCCCCGCGACGCTTTCCCCGCGCCAAACCTTGCACCCACCCCGCCACCTTCGGCGGGGTTTTTTTTAAGTAGACACTGCCCGATGACCGACACCCTCCACGCCACCAGCCTGCACGCACCCGCCCCGGGCGTCAGCGAAGAAGCGCTCAGAAAGGCCGAGGAGTTTATCGAGGCCGATGAAGGTGCCGCCAACAAATTCCGTGGCTGGCTGGCGGTGCTCATCACACTCGCAGCGGTGGGCATGTCCAGCTTTCACCTTTACACGGCTTACGCGATTTTTCCTACCCAGTGGTTGCGGCCGGTGCACGTGGGCATGGTGCTGGTTTTGTGTTTTCTCCTGTTTCCCGTCTCGCCGAAATTCCGCCATCGCCTGATGGTGTGGGACATGTTGGCCGCCGCTTTGGCGATTGCCGTGGTCTGGTATCTGATTGCGGGTGGCGACGATTTTGGCGACCGCAACACCTCGCCGCTGCCCTGGGACGTGTTTTTCGGCATTTCGCTGGTGCTCCTGGTGCTCGAAGCCATGCGCCGCACCAGCGGCTGGATCATGCCCTTCGTCACCGCCTGTTTCATTGCCTACGCCTTGACCGGCCCGTACCTGCCCGCTCCGTGGACGCACAAAGGGTACGAGGTGGCGCGCCTCATGGGTGTGTTGTACATGACGCTCGAGGGCATCTATGGCGTGGCGGTGGATGTATCGTCGTCGCTCATCATCCTGTTCACCATCTTTGGCGCGTTCCTGCAGTATTCAGGTGCCGGCAAGTTTTACATCGATTTTTCCTTCTCCGCGATGGGCGGCAAACCGACCGGTGCTGGCCGCACGGTGGTGCTGGCGTCGTTCCTGCTCGGCGGTCCTTCGGGCTCGGGCGTGGCCACCACGGTGACGCTGGGCGCGGTGGCGTACCCGATGCTTGAGAAAGTGGGTTACGAGAAAAACGCGGCTGGCGGCCTGCTGGCGGCCGGTGGCCTGGGCGCCATCATCTCGCCGCCGGTGCTGGGCGCAGCCGCATTCCTGATTGCCGAGTTTCTGAAAATCAGTTACCTCGACGTCTTGCTGATGGCGGTGATCCCCACCATCCTGTTTTACTTCGCGCTTTTCTTGATGGTTGAAATCGATGCGCGCAAATACGGCATGCACCACGCGGTGTTTGAAAAGGTCGAATCGGTCTGGTCGCTCACGCGAAAATACTGGTTCCACTTCCTCTCGCTGATCTCCATCATTGTCTTCATGATGGTCGGGTTCTCGCCGGTTCTCTCGGTGTTCTGGGCGACGGTGGTCTCGGCGATCACCAGTTTCCTGCGCAGCGACACGGCCCTGCTGCCGCGTGACCTGTTCAAGTCAACCGGCACAAGCTTCTGGCGCAAACTCATCGAGTCGCCTTTCATCAAGGCCATGGAGAACGGCTCGGTGTCGATGCTCAACGTGGGCGCCACCTGCGCCGGCGCCGGCATCATCGTGGGCGTTGTGGGCCTCACCGGTTTGGGCCTCAAATTCAGCGGCATCGTGATCGACTACGCCGGCGGCTCGCTCTTGCTCACCGCCATCTACACCGCGCTGGTGGTGTGGGTGGTGGGCCTGGCGGTGCCGGTGACGGCCTCGTACATCATCTGTGCCGTGATCACGGCGCCGGCGCTCATCAAACTCGGCGTGCCTGATTTTGCCGCGCACATGTTCATCTTCTACTACGCGGTGTTGTCTGAAGTCTCGCCGCCCACTGCGCTCTCGCCCTTCGCCGCAGCCGCCATCACCGGTGGCGACCCGTACAAGACCACGCTGCAATGCTGGAAATACACCGTGCCGGCGTTCCTCTTGCCCTTCATGTTTGTGCTCGACCCGGCAGGCTTGGGCCTTTTGCTGATGGGCTCCACCAAAGCGCTGGCCGCCGCCAACTGGTGGTCCATCGCGCAGGTCACGCTCACGGCAGCCGCAGGCATTGCCGCCATTGCAGCCGGTTTCCAGGGCTGGGCCTTAAAGAAAACCACTTTGATCGAACGCTGGATGTTCATCGTCGCCGGGTTCGCCCTCGCCTACCCGGGCGCCACCGCTGACCTGATCGGCTTTGGCCTGGCGCTCGCGGCGCTTGCCCTGCAGTATCTGCGCAAAGACCTGCAGACTGCCTGATGGCCTGCAGCCCTGCCTGTGCCCCACACTGAGCCCCTGAACCAGCTCGAAGCCTGGCAAGCCGCCAAGCTGCTGGCGCGCCGCGAGATCACTTGCGTGGCCTTGGTGCAGGCGAGCCTTGCGCGCATCAGCGAGCGCGAACCGCGGGTGCAAGCCTTTGCGCACCTGAACCCAGACGCCGCACTGGCCCGCGCCCGCACGCTGGATGCCGGTGCGCTGCAAGGCCTGCTGCACGGCTTGCCAATGGGCATGAAAGACATCTTTGACACCGCCGACATGCCCACTGCGTATGGTTCGGCCATTTATAAGGGCCATCAGCCCCTGGCCGATGCCGCCTCGGTAGCCCTGTGCCGCGAAGCCGGCGCCGTGCTGCTGGGCAAAACCGTGACGACCGAATTGGCCAACATGGCGCCCGGCATCACGCGCAACCCGCACAAGCTCGATCACACTCCGGGAGGCTCATCCAGCGGCTCCGCTGCGGCTGTGGCGGATGGCATGCTGCCGCTGGCGCTGGGCACACAAACCGCCGGTTCGGTCATCCGCCCGGCGGCGTTTTGCGGCATTGTCGGTTTCAAGCCAAGCCATGGCCGTGTGCCACAAGCGGGCGTCAAAAGCCTCTCGGGCACGCTCGACACAATCGGCGGTTTCGGCCGCAGTGTGCGCGACGCGGCGCTGCTCGGTGCCGTGCTCACCAGCGACGCAAACCTGTTTGACCTGAGCGCCTTCGAGCAGGTGGCGCCACCGCGCATTGGCCTGTGCCAAACGCCCGAATGGCCCGCTGCCGATGACGACACACAACGCGCCTGGGCGCTGGCCGAGGCGGCGCTGACTGGGCACGCCCACACACTCGCGTGGCCACGCGCACTGCAAGGGCTGGTGGCGTTGCAAAAGGCGATCCAGGCGTTTGAGACCAGCCGCTCGCTCAGCCCAGAGCGCCTGAACCACTTTGAGCGCCTGAGCGCGCCGCTGCAAGCGTTGCTCAAGGACGGCATGGCCATCAGCGGCAGCCAGCATGCCGAACATTTGCAAGCCACCGCCCTCGCCCGCCAGCAGGCCCGTGCGCTTTTTGACCGCTGCGACCTGATCCTGGCTCCCAGCACCCTTGGAGAAGCGCTGCACGGCCTGGCCAGCACCGGTGACCCGCTGTTTTGCCGCACCTGGACACTGCTGGGCCTGCCCTGCATCCACCTGCCATTTGCCCAGGGGAAAAATGGCCTGCCCGTAGGCCTGCAATTGATCGGCCCATTCGGTGAAGACCGGCGCCTGCTGCTGGGCGCGCACTGGGTACATGCGCGCCTGCTCGCACACCACAAAAAGTTGTAGAGTTGCCGCATGGCCACCCCAACCCCCAAAACCAGCTCCACCGAAACCGCTCGCCGCTTTGGCAGCTTCGCCGAGTTTTACCCGTTCTACCTGAGCGAACACCGCAACCTCACCTGCCGGCGCCTGCATTTCGCCGGCACCACCTTGTCGTTGCTTTGCCTGGCGCTGCTGCTGTGGACCGGCAGCCTGGTCTACCTCTTGTACGGCTTGGTGAGCGGCTACGCTTTCGCCTGGATTGGCCATTTTTTCTTCGAGAAAAACCGGCCCGCCACCTTCAAATACCCGTTTTACAGCTTCGCCGGCGATTGGGCGATGTACCGGGACATCTGGCTGGGTAAAGTGAAAATCTGAGAGGAATTGGTTTGCTATATATTTAATAGCAAACTATGCATATTATGCGTGACTTAAAAGCCTAAAACTCTTAAAACTTTAAAAATCACGGCAAAAAATGCAAATTTGTTAACACCTATGTTAACAATTGCCTCCTCGGCCTTGATTGAGCCCGGTCGGCGGGCGGGCGTCAATCACGGACTTGCCGCCAAACACGTGAGCCCTCTCAATCCCCCACCACCCGCCGCAACATCAACTCATCCAGCGTCCCGTCTTGCCATACCACCTGCGTCGAGTGGCTCCGGGGCAGCAGCAGGCAGTCCGCCAAGGGGGCAAGACGGGTCTGGTCGAGGGCGGCGAGAAGCACCAGGCGCGGCTCGGTGCCGGTGATCACTTCCTCAAGCTGGCCGATCCAGTTCAACCCAAGCAGTGTGTGCAGAGCCGGTTCGAGCTGGGCCTGGTCGACCTGCATAGCCCGGGCCAATTCAGTTCGGGTGGCGGTCCGGGTGGCAATCTGGCCCGATGTGCCATCAACAGGCGCGCGGCTTTCATCCGCTGAGCCCAAATACTGCAGCACCTCCAGCGCCAGCTGGAAATGCCAGCCGTGTTCAGCCGGCTTGCGCACCGCGCCCTGCCAGAGTGCTGGCATCCAGGCCGACAACACCGCACCGGCCAACACGATCAACCACACCAGGTACACCCAGATCAGCAGGATCGGCACCACGGCAAACGCGCCATACACGGCCGAATAGGTCGGCATGGCGCCCAGGTACAGCGTGAGCCCTTTTTTTGCGAGCTCAATGCCGGCTGCGGCAAACACACCACCGGCCCAGGCGTGTGGCCAGGGCACGTGGGTGTTGGGCACGAAACGGAACAGTGCTGCAACGCCGGCCGCGACCAGGGTAATTTCCAACAGGCCGAACAGCCAGCGCACGCCACCTGGCAGTCCGCCCACCAGGCCATTGCCCGAAGAGATGACGTACGACGTGATCGCCAGACTCGCCGCCAGCAGCAAGGGCCCCAGGGTAACGACCGCCCAATAAATCAACACGCGCTGCTGCAGCGGGCGCGCCTTGGGCACCCGCCACACGCGGTTGAGCGTGCGGTCGATGGTGAGCACCAGCGCCAATGCCGTTGCCAGCAACACCGCCACACCGAGCAGGCCGAGCTTGCTGGCCTTGCCGGAAAACTGCGTGAGGTAACTCAAGACCTGGCGCGAGATGTTGTCGGGCACCAGGCTTTCCACCAGCCACTTCTGCAAACCGTTTTGCAGGGTGTAAAACATCGGGAACGCGGTGAACACCGCCAGTGCCACGGTGATGAAAGGCACCAGGGCGATGATGGTGGTGAAGGTGAGGCTGCTGGCCGTCAGCGGCAACTGGCTGGACTTGAAACGCTCACACAAGGCGAGCCAGCTGCTTTTCCATGGAATCCCGGACAAATTCATGCCGGTATGATGCCACCCGAATGGACCCTTCTGATTTCCCGCCCCAAGTTGCCCGATTGGCCACAGCGCCCGCCGCCCGATCGGTCGAATTCACGCGTTGGCTGGCGGTTGCCTGCCTGGTCGGCCTGGTGCTCCTGGGTTTGGGCTGGGAGCTGGTGTGGGCGCCGGTCAAACCCGGCGGCTCCTTGCTGGCGCTCAAGGTGTTGCCTTTGTGCTTTGGGCTGGCAGGGGTGTTGAAACACCGCATGTACACCTACCGCTGGCTAAGCCTCCTTGTGTGGATCTATTTCACCGAAGGTGTGGTGCGCGCTTATGGCGACAAGCCGCCCGGCAATTGGCTTGCGATGGCCGAAGTGGCACTGTGCCTGGGCCTTTTCATCGCTTGCGTGTTGCACGTCAAACTCCGCTTCAAGAATGCCCATGAACCAACAGGTTGAAATAACCGCCGCCCTGCTCGACGCACTACTCGACGCCCTTCGCGGGATCGTCGGCCCCGCACACGTTTTGACCGCGCAAGGCGACGCCGACCTGAGCCCCTGGACAACCGACTGGCGCCAGCGCAGTGTGGGCAAGGCACTGGCCGTAGTGCGCCCCGGCTCCACGGAGGAAGTGGCCGCCGTGGTCAAACTCTGCGCGCAGCATCAGGCGGCTCTGGGCATCAGCCTGGTGCCGCAAGGGGGCAACACCGGCCTCGTGATCGGCTCGATCCCCGACGACACGGGCAAACAGATCGTGCTGAGTCTGAAACGCCTGAACCGGGTGCTGGGCATCGACGCGGCCAACCTCACGATGACGATGCAGGCCGGCTGTGTGTTGCAAGACCTGCAAGAGGCGGCCGACGCAGCGGGTTTCCTGTTCCCCCTGAGTCTGGCGGCAGAAGGCAGTTGCACCATTGGCGGCAACCTGGGCACCAATGCCGGCGGCACCCAGGTGGTGCGTTTCGGCAACACGCGCGACCTTTGCCTGGGCCTCGAAGTGGTCAACGCACAAGGCGAGGTGTGGACGGGCCTCTCGGGCCTGCGCAAGGACAACACCGGTTACGACCTCACAGACCTCTTCATCGGCGCGGAAGGCACGCTGGGCATCATCACCGCGGCGTCGATGAAGCTCTACCCGAAAGCGGCGGCCCAACTCACCGCCTGGGCCGCCGTGCCCTCACTCGACGCGGCCGTTGACCTGCTCGGCCTGGCGCACCAGCACCTGGGCGCGGGGCTGACCGG
>JANMMR010000220.1:0-4498 GCA_031373455.1 Rhodoferax sp. | reverse complement strand
TTCAAAAGCAAATCGCGCAACTTCCGGCGCTGGACCGCATTGCGTTGGTCGAAGTCATTCTGCAAGGGCTGGATACACCGGACACCGCAGTCGATGCCCTCTGGGCCTCGGAAGCGGAGAGCCGTCTTGCGGCTTACAAATCGGGACAGATCAAGTCGATTCCGCTATCTGAGGTTTTGGCCAAATACAAATTGTCATGAATTTCAGTTTGCTGCCTCAGGCGCAAAGTGAACTTGATGAGGCGTATGAGTGGTATGAATCCCAGTCAAACGGGGTAGGCGAACGATTTTTGGCTGAGGTGGTTCATGCGTTTGGCCTGATTCAAAAATTTCCCGATGCATGGCACCCCTTGAGCGCCAACACCCGGCGTTGCCGATTGAAACGGTTTCCTTATGGTGTCGTCTACGCGGTCGATGGCCAGAACCTGATTGTTGTTGCAGTGGCTCACTTGCACCGCAAACCGGGATATTGGGGCGAAAGACTGCAAACAGGAGCAGACCGTGATTAAAGTGCTCAAAGCCCGTTTGTTGGATGCGTTCCGGCTGGAGCTGGATTTCAGCGATCACACGCAAGGCGTGTTCGATGCCGGTGCTTACCTTGCAACCCGTTCTGGGCCGTTGCTGGACAAGTTGCGGGTTCCTGCCTATTTCTGCCGCTTTTTCATAGATGCGGGTGCTTTGTGCTGGCCCAATGGATTGGAACTTTCCCCGGCCAAAGTTCATGAATTAGCGGGACTTCAAGCGGCGGCCTGACTTGTGCCGCCCAGGCTCTGAAGCCCATGCGGCTGCCGGAGGTAAAGAAGGAGGCGCGCGCCCTGCGGCTGCAACGAAAACGAACGCTTCACGCGCCGGGTGACACGCAGGCAGCCGCGTGGGCTTCAGAGCCCAGCAGCGCTAAACGGACGAAACTGTCCAAATTTAAATCCCCCGCGCCAGCACCGGAAACAGCTTCACCAGCCCGTCTGACATCACCTCCACCGCCAGCGCGGCGAGGATCAGGCCCATCAGGCGCGTCATCACGTTGATGCCGGTTTTGCCGAGTACGCGGGCGATTGGCTGGGCGGCGGCGAAACACAGCGCGGTGGCCAGGGCGATAACCAGGCCGTAGCCTACCAAGGTGGCCAGCTGCGCAAAGGTTTTGGCTTTGTCGGCATAGATCACCACGGTAGACATGGTGGCCGGGCCGGTGAGCAGCGGAATGGTGAGCGGCACCACGGCGATGCTGGCGCGCGCAGCCGAGCGCTCTGCGGTTTCCTGAATCTCTTCAGCGTTTGAGCGGCCTTCCGCCGGCTGGGCGTTGAGCATGGAGAGCGCCGACGTCAGCAGCAACATGCCGCCGCCCACCTGGAAACTTGCCAGCGAGATGCTGAAAAAATCCAGAATCTGCAATCCGAGCAAGGCGCTCACGGCGATCACAATGAAGGCGCTGGTGGACGAGATGAAAATCGTGCGCCGGCGCTGCAAGGTGGTGAAATCCTGCGTGTAGTGGATGAAAAACGGCACGATCGCCAGCGGGTTGACGATGGCCAACAACGTAATCAGCGGCTTGTAATCCATCACCTGCCCCCCGCCACGTCAATGAACGCGCCGGTGCAATAACTCGACTCCTCCGTCATCAGCCAGACAATCGCCTGCGCCACTTCCATCGCCGTGCCGGGGCGTTGCACCGGCACCAGCGGCGCCAGCAGCCGCGCGCGGTCGGGCTCGCCGCCGCTGGCGTGGATGTCGGTGTCGATGATGCCCGGGCGCACAGCATTGACGCGGATGCCTTCGGTGGCCACTTCCTTGGCCAGGCCGGTGGTGAAGGTGTCGATGGCGCCTTTGCTGGCGGCGTAATCCACATATTGGCCGGGGCCGCCCAGGCGTGCCGCCACGCTGGAGAGGTTGACGATGGCGCCGCCCGCGCCGCCGTGTTTGGTGCTCATGCGCAACACGGCCTCGCGCGCGCACAGGAAGCTGCCGACGATGTTGATGTCAAACATGCGTTTGAGGCGCGCGGCGCTCATGGCCTCGACGCGCGAGGCCACGTCTACCACACCAGCGTTGTTGACCAGCGCGGTGAGGCGGCCGAGTTGGTCGTCCACCGTTTTGAAGACGCGCAGGATGTCGGCCTCAAGCGCGACGTCGCCCTGCACGGCGATGGCAGTGCCGCCTGCGTCGCGGATTTGCCGCACCACGGCTTCGGCGGCGGCGGCATTGGCGGCGTAATTCACCGCCACGGCAAACCCGCGCTGTGCCGCCAGCAGGCAAGTGGCCGCGCCAATGCCGCGTGAGCCGCCGGTAACCAGGGCGACCGGTGCCGGCGCTGCAAGGGCAGTAGTTGTAACTGGATTCATGGGGCTCCTGGCGGGCTGGGGAATTCAGGCTGAAAATGCGGGGGACGTGCGATGATATTAGCCGCACCCGAACCCGAACCCCAACCCGCTCCCGAACCTGCACTTTCCCAAGGATCTTTCTTGAACTTCACCACTGACATCACGTCCAGAGACGGCTTTGTGTTGCCCGCTTATGTGTCGCTGCCCGAGCGCAAACCGCGCGGCTCCATCGTTGTCTTGCAGGAAATTTTTGGTGTTAACGCCCACATCCGCGCCGTGGCCGACGGTTATGCCAAGGCCGGGTACCTGGCCGTGGCGCCGGCCACCTTCCACCGCATCAAACCGGGCGTGGAACTGGGCTACACCGCTGAAGACATGGCGGCGGGCATGGCGCTCAAGGCCGCTGTTGAAGCGCTGGCCAGCCCGGGCGGCGACAAGGTCACGCCCCTGGTGATGCAAGACATCCAGGCCGCCGTGAACTACGCCGCCACCGCCGGCAAGATGGCCACCGAAGACACCACGGTGGCCAGCGGCAAGGGCAGCCACGTCGGTGTGGTGGGTTATTGCTGGGGCGGCCTGCTGACCTGGCGCGCCGCCTGCCTGCTCACGGGCGTCAGCGCAGCGGTGCCGTATTACGGCGGCGGCATGACGGTGGGCACCGAACCCGCGCGCAAGCCCCAATGCCCGGTGATGTGCCATTTTGGCGATCAAGACAAACACATCACCCTGCCCACGGTGCAGGCCTTCAAGGCGGCGCAAAAAGACGTGGAAGTGAACATTTACGCGGCCGACCACGGCTTCAACTGCGACCACCGGGGTTCGTACAACGCCGCTGCCGCCGAGCTGGCGCTGGAGCGCACGCTGGCATTTTTTGCCAATTATTTGCGCTGAAGGCGCTCAGGATGGTTTGAATGCCCCGGGCAATCGGCAAAATCTTTCAAATAAATATTTTTTCGAATTTTATTTAAATAGTTTAAGCATCAAGTCACGTGAAAAGGTTATTGTTTGCTATAGTTTTTAGCATATTTTGCGCCAATTTATTGGCGTCAGTTTACAACGGCCCGATTTTTGACGCCCACCTGCACTACAACGACGAAGCCTGGGGCAATGGCGCGGGGCCACACCCCATCAGCGACGTGCTGGCACGCATCGGGCGCAATGGCGTCAAGGGTGTTTTGGCCAATTCGCGGCCCAATGACGGCACCAAAAACCTCGCGGCCGAAAAATCCAGGGGCGACCTGCAGGTGGTGCCTTTCATCCGCCTTTACCGCAACCGCGCCGACTACGACAGCTGGTTCAAAGATGACACCATTTACGCCATGGTGCAGGCTGAATTTGCCCAGGGCACCGCAGCCGGGCCGTACCGGGGCATTGGTGAATTCCACCTCTACGCCAGCGAAAACGCCAACGGCCCGGTGGCCAAAAAACTCATCGCCTTCGCCGAGGAAAAAAACCTGGCGGTGCTGGCCCACGTGGATGACGTCGCCATCGATCTCTTGATGGCCAACGCGCCCTCCAAAGGGCAAAAGCTGAAACTGATTTGGGCGCACACCGGCATCGGCGGCGCGCCGGCAGCGCGGGTGGACGCCCTGTTCGCCAAATACCCGCTCCTGATGGGCGAGTTGTCGTACCGGCCCGGTTTAACTTGCACAGATGACAAAGGAAGCGGCAAACTTTGCCCCGAGTGGCGCACCCTGCTGCTCAAGTATCCGAATCGTTTTTTGCTCGGCTCCGACACCTGGGTCAACCAGCGCTGGCAGTATTACGACGAGCTCATGAAGGTTTACCGCGACTGGCTCGGCGACTTGCCGACTGACGTGGCCAGAAAAATCGCCTGGGGCAATGGCGCGGCGCTGTTTGGCTTGAAGGAGCCGAAGTGATCCAGCTTCACTATTACCCGAGCAACGCCTCCATGATCCCGCACATCGTGCTCGAAGAAATGGGCCTGCCTTTCGAGCTGGTGCTGGTGGACCGCAGCCAAAACGCGCACAAATCGCCCGCCTATCTCAAACTCAACCCCAACGGCAAGATCCCGACCCTGATCGAAACCGAAGCGGGCCAGCCCGATCTGGTGCTTTACGAAGGCGCAGCCATCTGCCTGCATTTGTGCGACACGCACCCCAAATTGGGTGGCGCCGGCGGCCTGATGCCGCCCGTGGGCAGCCGCGAGCGCGCCCACGCCTA
>JANMMR010000196.1:0-2123 GCA_031373455.1 Rhodoferax sp. | reverse complement strand
GCTTGATGCGCTTGATCGCCGGCAGCATCGTGCAGGAACTTGTGCGCCAGCTTTTCGCATCCTTCAAAGCACAGGAAGGCACCGCCGACCATCAGCAACGGCGTCACCGCCCAGGGCGCAAAAGCGTTAATCGCCAGTGCGGCCGGCACCAGGATGAGCTTGTTGATCGCGGAGCCTTTGGCCACGGCCCAGACCACCGGCAATTCGCGCTCGGCCGTCAGGCCCGATACCTGTTGTGCATTGAGCGCGAGATCGTCGCCCAACACGCCGGCGGTTTTCTTGGCGGCTACTTTGGTCAGGAGGGCAACGTCGTCAAGGATCGTCGCGATGTCGTCAATGAGTGCAAGCAAGCTGGAGGCCATGCCCGCACTTTACCGCGCCTCAGCCCTTGCAAAGGTGACAGGCCCGGCAGGCGGATTCCAAGTACATTGGGGCACCTTTTGAAACCTTGGGACCTTGAAATGACGCAGCTTGTCGTTCGCCGCCTGCTGGTGGACCTTGAAACCCCGTTCGCGCGGCGCTGGAACGGCGGCGACGCATTTCGCACGGCGCTCTTCAACGCACTGTCCATGAGCTTCGTGGTGGGCGAGCAGTATTTCATCGACTCGGTGCGCAATGGCCTGAAAGAACTGCCACCGCAGCAACAGGCCGCCATGGCCGACGAAGTGGCCGGCTTCATTGGCCAGGAAGCCACCCACCGGCGCATCCACACGCTCTTCAACGCGCAGCTGGCAGCGCAAGGTTTTGACAACTGGATCGAACGCCAGGGCCTCAAACGGCGCGCCGACAATGCCCACCGCAATTTCCGCATCCACCTCGCGGCCACCGCCGCCACCGAGCATTTCACCGCCCTGCTGGCCCACTGGATCATGCGCCACCCGGAGGTGTTTGACGGCGCCGAGCCGCGCTTGCGCTCACTGTGGACCTGGCACGCCGCCGAAGAGCAGGAGCATTGCGGCACCGCGTTTGATGTCTACCTGGCAGCCAGCGGCGACCATGCCTGGCGCGTGCGCATTTTCAAATTCGTGACGCTCATGTTCGTGAGCGACGTGACGCGCCAGACGGTGATCAACCTCTGGCAAGACAAGGCCTTGTTCAAATGGGGCACCTGGGCGGGCGCCTGGCGGCTTTTGTTCGCCAAGGACGGCATGGTCCGCGGCACCCGTGCTGGTTGGCGCGACTACCTGTCGCCCGGCTTCCACCCCAGCCAGCAATCGGCCGAGCCGTCGCGCCAATGGTTGCGCGACAACACGGCGGTGTTCAAAGCGGTTTAGAAAGACCTGCAGGCCCGGGCCGGCCAGGGCCTGAAAAGCCGCCCAACGCCGCTATTCGGCCTTCACGCCGGCGGTTGAAATCACCTTGGCCCATTTGCCGATTTCGTCGTCCAGGAAACGCGCGGCCAGTTCGGGCGAATTGCCCACCGGCACAATGCCCAGCGCTTCAAATTTGGCTTTGATCTCTGGCGAGTTCACCGCTTTGGCCGTCTCCGAGGCCATGCGGTTGACGATGTCGCGTGGCACGCCCGCAGGCGCGAGGAACAGCACCCAGGTGGAAGACTCCAGCTTCGGGCCGCCGCCCTCCAGAATGGTTGGCACCTCGGGCGCGCTGGCCAGGCGTTTGTCGGAGAACATGCCCAGTGCCTTGATCTTGCCACCGCGCACATGCGGCATCAGCGTGCTGGGCACATCCACCAAAATCTGGATGCTGCCGCCCATCAAGTCTTGCAAGGCGGGCGCCGTGCCTTTGTAGGGCACATGTACCATGTCGGCGCCAATGGTCTGCTTGAAGAGCTCGGTGGTCAAGTGCGCCGCCGCGCCCACGCCGGACGAGCCAAATGAAATTTTGCCCGGATTGGCTTTGGCATAGGCGACGTACTGCGTGAGGTTGTCGGCGGGGAAATCCTTTCGCGCGATCAGCACTAGCGGCAGATCTGCAACAAGCGCGACCGGCGTGAAGTCCGCCGCGGCATCGTAAAGCGGTTTCTTGTAGAGCATCTGGTTGATGACATGCGTGCTCTGGCTGCCGAACACGGGCTGGAGCGTGATACCGTGGATGATCTCGTGATCGAGACCGAATCGCACCGCGTCCCAGAGATGGGTGATGTTGTCGCGCGTCACCGTCAT
>JANMMR010000172.1:0-11187 GCA_031373455.1 Rhodoferax sp. | reverse complement strand
CGAGCCGCCAGCATTCAAAAAAACCGTCCAGCTGTAGGGAGGGTTGGTACCGTAAGTGTGCGTGACGGTGCTGGTTCTGCTAACGTTGACGACTGCCCACCTGTTGTTCGAGTTGGTCGCCGTATCAGTCGGATCAACTGGATCTCCGGGGCCTTTTTTGTAATCAAACAACGCGCCACCGGGCTGATGGTATTCCTGGTTCTCCCAGCCACCGCCCGCCTTCGCCACGCATACGGTTTTGCCTGACAACAAAGTGGTCAGCGCTGGGTCGTTGACCTGTGTTGAGGGTGCTGCGCACAAGGCAAGCGCCTGGCCGGAAAGGCCCAACAACGCCGCACCGACCCCTGCTGCCAGCAATAATTTTTTCATATAGTTCTCCTAGAAAAAGTGAAAATCAGAATCCGGTAAGCAGAAGCATAGCTTCAGCCATCGGGTGGTTTGGTGGCAATCATGCAATTTCAGTGCCATGAGTGATAAATTCAAACAGATCATGGGCTTACAACCGATCACGGGTGTCAAAAAAATACTCTTGTAAAAAAAACCGACAGCCAGTTTTTCAAGTAAGTGCTGCTCATACAGCCAACCTGTCCTCCATCACACAATCTCCACCGCCCGCTTTGGCGCTTTCCAGCGCGCTGACTGCCCTGCCAGCAATCGACGACGGCCCGCTTGTTTCTGATGCCGAACCCGCCACGCCAACGCTAACGGTCATCCCCCGGTGGCGCCAACGGATCGCCTTGACCGAGCTTCTTACCCGCTCTGCCACCACTTTGGCGCCTTCGACGGTCGTGTCTGGCAACACAACGGCAAATTGGTCATTTTCGTAACGCACCACATAGTCGTACGCACGGGCGTGTGACTTGAGCGCTTGCGCCACCAGTTGCAAGACTTCGTCGCCGCCATGCCGGCCAAACTCTTCGTTGTAGGCGTGCAGTTTGTCCACGTCCACCATCAACAGCGCCAGCGGCGCCTGGGTTCGGCCAGTGCGGGCGGACTGCTGGTTCATGATGCGCTCAAACGCGGTGCGATTTTTCAGGCCCGTGAGGGTGTCGGTGGCACTTTGCTCGAACACCAGCATGTTCATCTCGTCAAGCTGCGCCTGGCAGGTTTTCAACTGCGCTTCGGTGTCGCGCAGCTCGCCCATCGTGCCTTCGAGCATCGCCAGGGCTTCGTCCAAATTCATGGCAGGCAAAAGTGAATCCATGCGCAGTTTCCTGAGTGTTGTCTCTGTGGCGCATGATACCGGTTCAATCCGCAAAGCACCAAAATCCTGTTGCCGACTGGGTGCCCATCCACAATGCCCAGGCCGACGAAAGAACCAGGGCGAGCCCGGCCACGCGGATGCTCCAGACATGCACGGTATTGTGCCCGCCACCCCGAAAGAACCGCTGCAAGACAGCCGTGCCGCCGGTCATCACCAACGTGGAGGCGAGGCCAAACAACACCATCGTGACCGCCCCGTTGATGGCGCTTCCCGACAACATGGCCACCAGCAATGCCGAATACAGCAGGCTGCAGGGCATCAAGGCCCAAAGGCTCCCTGCAGCCAGCGGTGCGCCCCTGCCCCACGCCATGGCAAACGTTTTTGCCTGTCCCCAAACCCGCCTGCCCAGGGTTTCCAGCCAGCCCGGTTGTTGGGCATTGAACAGCATCCACAAGCCAAATGCCAACGTGCCGAGCAGGAGCAAAGTCCAGACTGGCCGCAAGACGGACGTTTGCGCGGTCAACCAGCCCAGGCCCTGTGCCGAGGCCCCCGCCACCGCGCCCAGCAGTGTGTAACCCGACAAACGGCCCGCGTGAAAGAGCGCGGTACCGTAGGGGTTTGAGCCGCTGGCGGCACGCGCCACACCGGCACAGCCCAAGCCGCACATTGCCAGACAATGTGGCCCACCGGCCAGGCCCATCAACAACGCCGTCAAGGCCAGTGTGGTCGTCACGTGGTTTCAGAGCACCCGCGAAAAGGCCGCCCGCTTTTGGTCTTCGCGCTGGTGCCGGTCAAACACCATTGCCACGGCACTTGCCACGTACCAGCCCGCTTGCGTCAACGAAAACCCGTCGCGATCCACCGAGACGACACCCAGCTCTTCCATGTTTTGCAGCGATTCCAGCTCGGCACCAAAGTATTTCCGGAAATCGATCAGGAAGGCCAGCTCAATGGATTCGAAATCAAGTTGGCCATGGCACATCACAGCCATGATCACGGCGCGACGCAACAGGTCGTCACGCGACATTGCCAGGCCACTCATCACCGGGAGATGGCCGCGTTCGAGCCGGTCGCAATAGTCACTGAGAATTATGGTGTTTTGTGAGCAGCTGGCACCCATGCGGCCGGTACTGGAAACGCCCAGTCCCAGCAGGTCGCCGTCTGGCAATGCGCTGTATCCGTGAAAATTGCAGTGAAGGCGGCCCTGCCGCTTTGCAATGGCCAGGGCGTCTCCTGGCAGGGCGAACTGGTGCATGCCCAGGTGCTCGTAACCGGCATCAATCAATTTGGAAATCGATTGCAAAAGCTGAGCCATCCGCGCTGTTGCGCCAGGCAGGGTACCGGCAGAAAGCCGCCGCTGCGATTTGAACCGCTCTGGCATGTGGGCGTAGGCATATAGCGCAATCCGGTCTGGGCGCGCCTCCAATGCGGCCTCCAGCGTGCGCGCAAACGAATCCGGCGACTGAAAAGGCAAGCCGTACATCAAGTCCAGGGTGACGGACTCAAACCCCAAGTCCCGCGAAGCACTCACCAGGTCGACCAAGCCCGCTGCGGGCTGAGCCCGGTGCACGGCTTTCAGTACTGCAGCGTCAGTATCTTGAATGCCAATACGCAAGTGGTTGAAACCAAGGCTGGCCAAAACACGAAGGCGACTGGCATTGACGCTGCGTGGATCGACCTCAATGGTGAATTCGCCGCCTTTGGCCAGATTGAACACTGCACCCAGTTTGGCGACCAGGGCGGCCAGTTCCTGGTTGCTCAGAAAAGTGGGCGTTCCGCCCCCCAGATGGAGTTGCGAAACCGGTTGTCCAGCACCCAGAAAATCGGCGTACAAATCGGTCTCGCGGCCCAAATAAGCCAAATATTTCCTCGCCAAGCCATGATCGCGCGTGACATTTTTGTTGCATGCGCAGAAATAGCAAAGCGACTCGCAAAATGGAATATGGATGTAAACCGACAGCGGGATTGCTGTTGTTGCCACATTGGCCCTGCGCAACTGCAACGCCTGCGTCAACTGCTTCGAGGTATGTGCCTCGACAAAGCGGTCTGTCGTTGGGTAGGCGGTGTAGCGGGGATCCGGCCATACAAGCGCCGAGAGTTGGCTTGAGGAAACCGGCGCGCAACGGGCAAAGGGTATGGACATCCGATGGGTTTTCGCAGTAGCATGAAAGCGTCACACCACTTTTGCACCTCTGGACATCCGAAGTATTGACATGGATCAAAGTTGACGGTTTTGGCATAACAGACAATTGACCTGCATCAGGAGACCACCATGTTTGACCCAGCCGCCAATACCCCGGTATTCGACTCCGCCATCCCTTTTGTTCCCAAGCATCACACCGTGGCAGACATCAAGCTCAAAGACGTGACGCCTCACATCATCAAGGTGGCCTGTTCGAATTGCAATCTGCGCGAGCTGTGCATGCCCATTGGTTTGACGAAGGCGGAAATCGACCGCCTGGACGGCATGGTGGAGGTCAGGCGCAAGGTCAAACACGGCTCTCCCCTTTTCAGGAGTGGTGACCACTTCTCGGCACTCTATGCCATCCGGACGGGCTTTTTCAAAACAAGTGTCGCAACCGAAGACGGGCGCGACCAGGTGACCGGCTTCCAGATGGCGGGCGAATTGATGGGCCTGGACGGCATTGTGAGCGAGCGGCACACCTGTGACGCGATTGCACTTGAAGACGCGGAAGTTTGCGTCATGCCTTTTGACCGCATTGAACAACTGTCGCGTGAGGTCAGCGCGCTGCAGCGCCACGTTCACAAGATCATGAGCCGCGAGATCGTGCGTGAAAACAGTGTGATGCTTCTCTTGGGCAGCATGCGCGCCGAGGAGCGGCTGGCGGCATTCCTGCTGAACCTGACGCAACGCCTCAAGGCGCGCGGATTTTCGCAGTCTGAGCTGGTTCTTCGCATGACGCGGGAAGAAATTGGCAGCTACCTTGGCTTGAAACTGGAAACAGTGAGCAGGGCCTTTTCAAAGTTTGCGCAAGATGGCTTGATCGAGGTGCGCCAGCGGCACATCCGCATCGTCGACGCTGAGGGACTTGCCGGCGTTGCCAATCTGCAGGAATGCCACTGAGCAGGTCTGGTAGCCCTGGGCCGCGTGCTTGCTTTCAAGGGCTGTCGTCACTGTCCCCCCTGGCAAGCCAGACTGACAACGCGCTCGAAGCCGTTGTGATCGCCCAGAACACGGCAAACCCCATCGCATAAACGGCCTGACGGCTCATTTCAGGGTGCTTTGCCAGTGTTCCAATTTCAATCGGGTCGACGAGCCCGAAGACGAGCATTTCCAGAACGCAGGCCGTCAAAAACGCGGGCCACAGCACATGCATGAGATTTTTCGCCTGCATGAGAGTCCCTTTCTCCAGCTTTACATCAACAACTGACAACTAGGGCCGCGTTGGCAAACCGGGCTTGGCCTGGTTGCCCGTTGCCGCATGGTTGCGGGCCTGCTGGGCCGCAGTCTGGCCGTTGCTGGTCGGTGCTTGCAGGATCACCGGGTCGGGCATCATGATGGCGAGCCCCAGCGTGATGAAACTCGCCACAACCACAACGGCCGGTCCGGCCCAAACCATCCATACCAGACCAAATTTCCACCATGGCGCGGAGTTGTTGTCACCGGATTCATTGAACGCCTGTTTCATGGATTCTCCTTAGCGGGTTATAAAAAACACGGACTCCTCCGTGACGCTGGAACCGGCTGAGGCGGACTCCACCTCAAACACCACGGGGTGAGACCCGGCCGCAAGGCCTGAGCCCGGTGCGCGAAGGCGCACCACGATCCAGCGTGACTCGGTGGGTGCCACTTCGGCCTCAAGGTCCGAGGCCACCATGAGTCCGGGAAGGCCTTTGGCTGAAATCCTGTACTTTTGAGTGTGTTCGGTGGCGTTCATCAATTGCAGGCGGTACAGGTTCTCAACCAGCCCACCACCCACCTGCCGCGACATCACCGCTCGATCCCGCACCACGTCCACCTTGAAAGGCAACCTTTGCGTCAGGCTATACAACATGCCCAGCACGATGACGCCCAGAATTGCGCTGTACACCAACACCCGCGGCCGCAGCACGCGTTTGAGCACCTGCACACCGCTCCAACCCTGATTCAGGGCATTTTGGGTGGTGTACTTCACCAAGCCACGGGCATAACCCATCTTGTCCATCACGGTATCGCAGACATCAACGCAGGCTGCGCAGCCAATGCACTCGTATTGCAGGCCATTGCGGATGTCGATGCCAGTGGGGCAAACCTGCACACACAGGGTGCAATCCACGCAGGCACCGAGGTTCAGCGCGGCAAGGTCAGCCTTGCGTGAGCGCGGGCCACGCGGTTCGCCGCGTTTTTCGTCGTAGGTCACGATCAAGGTGTCTTTGTCAAACATGGCACTTTGAAAACGCGCATAGGGGCACATGTGTTTGCACACCTGTTCACGCATGAAGCCGGCATTGCCATAGGTGGCAAGCCCGTAAAACCCGACCCAAAACACCTCCCAGGAGCCCATGTTCAAAGAAGCAACTTCGGCCAACAGTTCCCGGATCGGGGTGAAGTAACCCACGAAGGTGAACCCCGTCCACAGCGACAGGCTCAGCCAGACCAGGTGCTTGAGGCTTTTGCGCCCCAGTTTTTTGGCTGAAGGAGGCCCGGCGTCCAGGCGCATGCGTGCCGAGCGGTCGCCTTCCGTGCGCCGCTCGATCCAGAGAAAAATTTCTGTGTAAACCGTCTGTGGGCAGGCATAGCCGCACCACAGGCGTCCCGCCACCGCCGTGAAAAGGAACAGCGACAGGGCCGAAACAATCAGCAGTCCGGCCAGGTAGATGAAATCCTGCGGGTACAGCACCAGGCCAAACAGGTAAAAGCGCCGTGCTCCCAGGTCAAACAGCACCATCTGCCGCTGGCCCCATTCAAGCCAAGGCAGGCCGTAGAAAACCGCCTGGGTCAGAAACACCATGGCCCAGCGCCAGCGCGCAAAACGCCCCGAGACGCTGCGTGGGTAAATCTTCTCGCCGCCGGAATACAAGGACACCCATTCCTCGTCCGGGCCCATCCCTGCAGGCGCTGCCGCCAGAATGGGAATAACGCGTCGGGCCTTGGAATCACTTGGCATCGGTCAATCGTCCGTTGGGTGAATCCGGCGTGCAGCCCCCGGTTTCACCGAGCAGCGGGGACCAGTCGGTTGGACAACCCCCACACGTAGGAGGTGAGGACCTTGATCTGTCCTTCAGTCAATTTGTCAGCCTGGGCCGGCATCGAATTCACTTTGCCGCTGTTGATCATGGCAACTATGGCGGCCTCTCCGTAGCCGTGCAACCAGGTGTCGTCAGCGAGGTTGGGCGCGCCCAGGGCCTGGTTGCCTTTGCCATTGGCACCGTGGCAGGCCGCGCAAGTTGTGAAGCTCGATTTGCCCAATGCGGCCTTGAGCGAATCATGCGGCCCGCCGGAAAGGCTCAACACATATTGGGCAAGGTTCTTGATATCGTCCGACGAGCCAACCACTGCGGCAAATGGCGGCATATTGCCGGTGCGCCCTTTGGTGAGGGTTTCCAGGATTTGCGCCGGTTCGCCGCCATACAGCCAATCCTTGTCGGTCAGATTGGGAATGCCTTTGTTGCCGGCGCCGTCTGAGCCATGGCATTGCGCGCAGTTGTTCATGAAGAGCCGCTCGCCAAGGGCCATGGCCTGCGCATCGTTGGCAAGTTCCTTCGGACCGATACCCTGAAAACGCGCATAAAGTGGCGCAATCTGGGCGTTGCCTTCGTCCACTTCCTGCTGGTGCTCAATCTGGGAGGTCCAGTTGAGCGTGCCTTTGTAGGTGCCCAGCCCGGGGTACAACAGCAAGTAGGCCAAACCAAAAACCACGGTGATGACAAACAGACCAGCCCACCAGCGGGGCAGCGGGTTGTTCATTTCGCGAAGGTCAACATCCCAAACGTGGCCGGTCGTGTTGTCATCGCTTTTCGCGACACGCGACTTGCTGCTGGCCCACAACAACAACAGACACGCCAGAATGCCAATGACGGTTGCCACTGAAACATAGATTGACCAGAAGCCGCTCGTGAAGTCGCTCATGATGTGTTTCCGCAGTATTTGTGTTCAGTCCGACTGAAACGGAAGTTGCTCGGCCTGTTTGAAATCCGCCACTTTCCACGACGACCAGGCCCACGCCACGATCCCGATATAAAGCGCAAAACTCACCAGGGTGACGGCTTCCCGCAGCGTATTGATGTCAAATTCCATGATGGCTCCCGGTTATTTGAGGGCAAGACCCAAGCTCTGCAGGTAGGCGATCAGCGCCTCGATTTCGGTTTTTCCGTCGACCTCTTTGGCGGCATTGGCAATTTGCGCGTCGGTGTAAGGCACGCCGACCTTGCGCAACGCCGCCATGTGGACCGGCATGGCAACCGCATTGACCTTGTCCCTGGCCAGCCACGGGTAGGCAGGCATATTTGATTCGGGCACCAGATCGCGCGGGTTGACCAGATGGTCGAACTGCCACTGGTCGCTGTATTTGCCGCCCACGCGGTGCAAATCTGGGCCGGTGCGTTTGCTCCCCCACTGGAACGGGTGGTCGTAGACAAACTCACCGGCCACCGAGTAATGCCCATACCGCAGGGTTTCAGCCCGAAACGGCCGGATCATTTGCGAATGGCAGTTGTAGCAACCCTCACGCACGTAGATGTCGCGCCCGGCCAGTTGAAGGGACGTCAGGGGCTTGACGCCCGGCAACGGCTCGGTGGTTGATTTCTGAAAATACAACGGCACGATTTCAACCAGCCCGCCGACCAGCAGCACCAGCAAAATCAGCACAATCATCAGGAAATTGTTGGTTTCGATCTTTTCGTGGATCGAACCGGTCCCGGATTCAGGGTTGCTCATGGTGGGTACTTTCTTCAGGCGTGGGCCACGACGGCCGGAATGTTCACCGTGACTGCACGACCTTTGGTCACCGTCATCACGGTATTCCAGAGCATGATCAACATGCCGCCCAGGTACAGAACGCCGCCAATGAGGCGCAACACGTAAAACGGAAACGTGGCCTTGACACTCTCGACAAACGTATACGTGAGGGTCCCGTCGGTATTCACGGCGCGCCACATCAGCCCCTGCATGACACCGGCAATCCACATCGCCGCGATGTAAATCACGATACCGACCGTGGCGATCCAGAAATGGAACTCAATGGCGCGCACGCTGTGCATCTGCTTTTGCCCGAACAGGCGCGGGATCAGGTAATACATGGAGCCCATGGTGATGAGGCCAACCCAGCCCAGTGAACCCGAATGCACATGGGCCACATTCCAGTCGGTGTAGTGCGAGAGGGCATTGACGGTCTTGATCGACATCATGGGCCCCTCAAAGGTGCTCATGCCATAGAACGACAGGGAAACTATCAGGAAACGCAGGATGGGGTCGTCACGCAGCTTGTGCCAGGCGCCCGAGAGCGTCATGATGCCGTTGATCATGCCGCCCCAGCTGGGCGCGAGCAGGATCAGCGAAAACACCATGCCGATGGATTGCGTCCAGTCCGGCAACGCGGTGTAGTGCAGGTGGTGCGGGCCGGCCCACATGTAGGTGAAGATCAGCGCCCAGAAGTGGACGATGGACAGGCGGTAGGAGTAGATCGGGCGCTCGGCCTGTTTCGGGATGAAGTAATACATCATTCCCAGAAAACCGGCTGTGAGGAAAAAGCCGACGGCGTTGTGGCCGTACCACCACTGGACCATCGCGTCCTGCACGCCGGCGTAGGCCGAATACGATTTCATGTAGCCGGCAGGGATGGCCGCGCTGTTGACCAGGTGCAGCAAAGCCACAGCCAGGATGAACGCGCCAAAAAACCAGTTGGCCACGTAGATGTGTTTGACTTTTCGGGTGCCCAGGGTGCCAAAAAACACGATCGCGAAAGACACCCACACCAGTGTGATCAGGATGTCGATGGGCCACTCGAGTTCGGCGTATTCCTTGCCTTGCGTGAAACCCATCGGCAATGAAATGGCAGCGGCCACAATCACGGCCTGCCAACCCCAAAACGTGAACGCGGCCAGTGGCCCGGCGAAGAGGCGCGTCTGGCAGGTCCGCTGCGCCACGTAATACGCCGATGCAAACAGCCCGCAGCCGCCAAAGGCAAAGATGACGGCATTGGTGTGCAGCGGCCGCAAGCGGCCGTAACTCAACCAGGCAATGCCCATGTTCAATTCAGGCCAGGTGAGTTGGGCGGCGATGATGACGCCAACCAGCATTCCCACAACGCCCCAGACCACCGTCATGATGGCAAACTGACGCACGACGGTATCGTTGTAAACAGGAGCCTCGGTATTTTGAGATTTCACGGTCACCTCTGTGAATATTGAAGTTGGTACGAGTGTGTGGGGGAAGTTGCACGTCCCGTTTGACTTGCATCAATCGGAGTCGCGAAATGTCAAGGATCGTTCAGGATCCGCTCGCCTTCTGACTCAACGTCTTCAAACTGACCCGACTCAACCGCCCAATACAAACCGGCCAGAATCAGGAACACCAATGCCACCGACAGGGGAATCATGAGGTAGAGGATTTCCATGGTCACCAGCCCTGATTCAGGTCGCGGCCCAGCCGCAGTGAATTGAGCACCACCAGCAGCGAGCTGGAGGCCATGCCCAGGCCAGCCAGCCACGCCGGTAAAAAGCCCAGTGCCGCCAATGGAATGCAGGCCAGGTTGTACAAAGCCGACCAGCCCAGGTTCTGGCGCACGATCTGCAACGTCTTGCGCGCCAGCAGCACGGACTGCGCAACGGCAGCCAGTTGGTCACCCTGCACCACCAGATCCGCCTGCGCATGGGCTACCGGCACCGCGCGCCCCATGGCGATCGACACTTCAGCGACCGCAAGCGCCGGGCCGTCGTTCAGGCCATCACCGACCATGGCCACCCGTCGCCCGCTCTGCTGCAACTGGCGCAACCGGGACAACTTGTCTTCAGGGCGGCAATCGCCGGCCGCCCGCTCGATGCCAAGCTGCCGCGCAACCCGCGCCACGGCTGCGCCCCGGTCGCCTGATAATATTTCGACTTCGCAACCCAGTGCCTGAAGCAGTTGCACAGCCGCCAGCGCGTCTGGACGGAGCTTTTCCACAACGTCGAACGAGGCCAGCCAACCTTCGCCATCGCTTAAATGCACGCGCGAATCGCCATCTGCTGCCGCATCCAGCTGGCAGTGGCTGGCCGATCCCAAGCGAAGACAACCGGCGGCTCTGACACTTCCGGTCAAACCCATCCCCTGAATTTCCTGAACATCACTCGCTGCAAGGATGTCCGCACCAGTCCGTTCAACCAGGTTTGCCGCAACGATGGCGCGGGAAGCCGGGTGCAGCGACTGGGCAGCCAGGGCGGCCGCCAATGCCAAGGCCCGTGAACGGCTGGTATCGGCCCGCGTCTTGACAGCGCCAACCACCAGCACATCGGCGGTCAAGGTTCCCGTTTTGTCGAACACGAAAGTGTTCACCCGCACCAGCGCTTCGAGCGCCTGCGGGCGCCGCACCAGCACACCGGCGCGCGCCAGGGCGCCACTGGCAGCCATCATGGCAGCCGGCGTGGCCAACGAGAGTGCGCAGGGACAGGTAACGATCAGCACCGCCACACCCACCATCAAGGCGTGTTGCGGGCTGTGCGGCCACCACACCGCGGCGGCAGCCAGAGCCGCCAGCAACACCACCCACAAAAATGGCCCGGCAATGCTGTCGGCCAGCACGGCAATTGCGGGCTTGGTTGTCGCGGCTGTTTCCATCAAGCTCACGATCTGCGCGTAGCGTGTATCAGCGCCCAGTTGCGTCACCTGCACCAGCACAGCGCCCGAGCGGTTGAAACTGCCCGCTGCAACCGGTTCCCCCGCGCCCCGCGCCAGTGGCCTTGATTCACCCGTGAGCAGCGATTCGTCCACATGGGTGTGTCCTTCCAGCACCACCCCATCGGCGCTGAAGGCTTCACCCGGCCGCACGCGGATGACGTCACCCGGG
>JANMMR010000152.1:0-6663 GCA_031373455.1 Rhodoferax sp. | reverse complement strand
GCCGCATCCGCTCTCGCGGAATCGGGCCTGCCGCCGTCGCCTCGGGCTGCGTCGGCCCGGCGTTCTTCCCTGGATTTGCCTGCGGGCGCGACCACGGGCGGCACAGCCTGCGCAGCGGGTGCCGGAACGCTCGTCACCACGCTGACCGGGGCTGCCGGCACCGCCAGGGTCGCGGTAACCAGCTGAGCCCGCCGCACATCGTCAATGGGGGTGCCAGGCCGGACGGCCAGTTGCAGCTGCTGGCTGGCAAAAGCCACCGGTGGCGCAGGCGGCTCGGTGCGCGCCACCACCACCCGGTCGCCACCTGTCGGCCTGGCGCTGGCGCTGGCCGCGCCGCCATGAACACTTCGCTGCGTGGGCACAACGGCGGCAACATTGGCCACCGGCGCAGCCACAGCGGCTTCTCTCGAGACCACCACAGCCGCCCTGGCGATCTGCTGCGACTGGACAAACGCCAGCGCCGGCACGGCGACCACGGCTCCAGTTACCGCCTGGTTGGCATAAACCAGGCGGTTGATGTTGGTCGTGTTGTTCACTACCGTTGTGTTGTTGATGACGGTAGTGGTGTTGTAGACATTGGTAATGGTGGCGGGGGCGATCACCGCATTGCTGCGGTTGATGTTGTTGAAATAGCCCCGGCTCACCGGGTACGAAGGCTGGTAAACCTCGCGCGGCGCCAGTGGAAACCAGCCCACAGCGGCTGCGCCACCGATCACGGCGGACAAATTGAAGTTGTTGCCGCCCACAAAAGCCACCAGCGCGGGCGCATACACAGCCTGCTCGCGCGCCGGGCCGGGAACCCAGCCCCAGGTGTTGCCAAGGCGGGCCCAGCGCCCGTAGTGCGAGACCGCATAACCCCAGGGCGCGTCGTCAACCCAGGTCCAGCCCCACGGGTCAACCCAGGTCCAGTGGCCGTCGCGGTAAGGCGTCCAGCCGGCGGCCACCTGGTTGGGGATCCAGACATTGCCGTAGTTGGCGTCTGAGCGCCAGGTGCCATTGGCGTCAAGGTCTTCGTAGCCGACGACGTTGGACGACAAATAACGCGCGGATTTTGACGTGTCTACCCGGCGGTCACGCTCCCGTGCCCAGCGGTCCAGCGCGTCGTCACGCTGCGCCAGCATGGTTTCGTAGTCAGAAAGGCCAGTGCCGTAAAAGCGGTAAGACTTGCGCTGGGTTACCGCATACGAAGCCCCTTCGCCATACACCTCGCCGCGCCCGCTTTGCACCAAGACCGCTGTGGCGTTGTCGTTGAGGTCCACGTCGATACGGTATTCGCCGGCGGTGCGGAAAGTGAAAGCCAGGTTGGGCGTATTGACTTCAAAACTCTGGTTGGGCCCCATTCGCCGCACCCGCACCTTCAAGCTGCCTTGCGACAACTGCACTTGTGCGATGCGGTCATTGAGGTTGAGCAACGTGATGCTGGTGGCCGGGCCCAGGCGCAGGGCCGCGCCGCCAATCTGCAACTCGGCCCGCGCGTTGGGGGCAACCCAGAGGCGGTCGCCCGTGGTCATGGGCCGGTTGACGACAGCCTGCAACCACCCAGGGTCACCCGCAGGCGAAAAACTGACCGGGCCGCTCGTGTAACCCAGGCGCGCCACACGCGAGGGCGGATCGGCGTTGGCCCAACCACTGGCGACCAACAAGGCGAGTCCAGCACACAAGGCTGCAACCTTGTTCAGCAGGGTTTGGTTTGTCATGAGGTTTCCTTTTTTATGGGCGTGCCCGGAATTCACTGAACCAACAGGCCGAACGCGCCACTCCACCCACAACGCTGCGCGGTTGAATGGCGAGGTCATGGCTTACGGCCTGTTTCCAGAATTACCTGGCATTCATCACCCCACCCACAATGGACCGGGATTTGCCGTGTGACTGTGCGCTGGCACACACAAGGGCAGATTGGGTATATTTCTTGCATACACTGGCGATGGTTAATTTGCTTTTCCGTTTTTAAACCCCGGCAGCTCTTTGCGCAGCTGTCACATTCAGGAGTTGTTATGAAGCGTCGTGAAATATTGGCCGTCGGAGCATCTGCCTTGGTGGCCCCCGCGTGGGTGAGCGCCCAGAGTGCCTGGCCAACCCGCGGGGCCGTGAAGCTGATCGCCCAGTTTCCGCCGGGCGGCCTGGTCGACACCGTCTCGCGGCTGATGGCGCCGCACCTTTCAGCGGCGCTGGGGCAAACCGTGCTGGTGGAAAACCGCGCTGGTGCGGGTGGTTTGATCGGCACTGAATACGTCTCGCGCCAGCCGGCTGATGGCTACAACCTGCTGGTGAGCCATGCCTCGGTGCACGTTTACGCCACGGCCACGCGGCGCACCATGCCTTTCGACGCTGTGGGCGATTTCACCCACGTGGGCATGCTGGTCGAAGCGCCGATGGTGCTGCTGGTGCGCGGCGCGTCGCCCTTCCAGAACCTGGAGCAGTACGTGAACGCCGCCAAAACCAGGCCGGTGCGTTATGGCTCCTCGGGCATCGGCTCGGCCAACCACCTGTTTGGCGAGTTGCTCAAAATTGAAGGCAAAGCGCCGCAACACGACCACGTGCCCTACCAGGGCAGCGCCCCGGCCATGCAAGACTTGTTGGGCGGGCAAATTGACAGCCTTTTGGACCCTGTCACCACCAACGTCGCCCAGCTCAAGGCCGGCTCACTGCGCGCCCTGGCCGTCTCTACGCCCGCGCGGCTGCCAGCCCTGCCAAACATTCCGACCTTTGCCGAGCAGGGTTACGGCAAGTTGACCGGCTCGCAATGGCTGGGCCTCTCCGCACCCAAAGGCCTGCCCGCTCCCATCGTGCAGCGTTTGACGGCCTTGATTCCCGAAATCCTGGCCAAGCCTGACTTTGCGGCGCGCCTGGAAGAGCTGCAAACCTTGCCACGCAAAGGCGGTGTGGTCGGTGATGAATTTGTGTCGCTCATCCGCTCGCAGATCGAGACCTGGCGTGCTGTGGCGAAGGTCGCCAATGTGGAAGTCATCACATAATCAGCAACTGGAAATCAGCAGCATCCAAAAAGCGTCCGCAACCCAGCCCCAGGAGAACTTTGCTTGACAACCAACC
Organism: Rhodoferax sp.; assembly: GCA_031373455.1. Lineage (GTDB taxonomy): Bacteria > Pseudomonadota > Gammaproteobacteria > Burkholderiales > Burkholderiaceae_C > JANYCG01. The sequence goes on along the minus strand of JANMMR010000152.1, from coordinate 3,612 downwards.
CACTCAACACCAACACGCCAACCAGCGCGGCTGAGATCGTCAACGAGTTCCTGCGGCTGATCATGATCCCCGACCCGGCCGCCGCCAGCCGGTACACGGCGGCTGACATGAAGATCCTCTTCACCGGCAAACGCGCCATGCGGGAACCGGCGGACTGCACGCGCTTCAACGCCTCGCGCTACAATTGGGTGAAAAAGAGGATTGAACGCACCGAAGTGGTGGCGTCGAGCGTTCAATATGGTGCAAATTCAGGCGGCGCGGCCAGTGACGGGGACATCGTTTACAGCTTGGGAACCCTCTACGGTGAATGGCCCGATGGCACGCCCTTTGAAGGCAACCGTTATGTGGATCGGTATGTGGTCAAAAACGGCCTGATCACCCACATGGATGTGTGGAACGACAGCGCCGAGTGGCTGATGGTGCGCGCAGGTTTGGCCAAACTCTGATTCGCGGATGGCTGCCGCCTACACGGGCCTGCTGCCGACCCACGGCCGCTTCGATTACAGCGCCATCAACCGGCGCAAACCCTACCGCTGGCCCAACGGCGCGGGCCTGGCGGTTTACCTCGGGTTCAACATCGAACATTTCGCGTTTGGCGAGGGTTTGGGCGCGGCCATTGGCCCCGCCAGCCCGCAACCCGATGTGCTGAACTACAGCTGGCGCGAATACGGCAACCGCGTGGGCGCCTGGCGCTGCCTGGAACTGTTTGACAGCCTGGGCCTGACGGCAGCGGCCTTGATCAACACCGCTTTGTACGACCACTGCCCGGAACTGGTGGCCGCCTGCGTGGCGCGCGGCGACGAGCTCGTGGGCCACGGCCACAGCAACGCCGAACGGCAGGCGGCGCTGGACGAAGCGGGCGAGCGGGCGCTGTTGCAAATGTGCCGCGACCGCATGATGAAGGAAAGCGGCCAGACACCGGCCGGCTGGTTGTCACCCTGGATTTCAGAGAGCCTCCACACGCCCGACCTGCTGGCCGAGGCGGGTTACCGCTACACCCTGAACTGGTGCCATGACGACCAGCCCTTACCCATGCGCACCAAGAGCGGCCAGGCGCTGTGGGCCGTGCCCTACCCGCAGGAGCTCAACGACATACCGATGATCATCGCGCGCCAGATGGACGGCAAAGACTTCGCGCAGATGGTCATCGACCAGCTCGACGAAATGATTGAGCAAACCCGCGCGCCCGGCTCTGCGCCCTTGGTCATGGGCATCGCGCTGCACCCCTACATCGTCGGCCAGCCGTACCGGCTGCGCCACTTGCGCCGCGCGCTGCAACACGTGGCCGCCGCGCGGGACCGGGGGCAGGTGTGGATGACCACGCCGGGTGCAATCTGCCAACACGCGATGCAGATCGGCCTGTGAGATTTGCTATGTTATATATAGCTAACTATTGTTATTTCACGTGACTTTACGGGTCAAAAGCCCAAGTTTTTCTGAAAAAGCCGCCGGGATTGCCGAATCAACCCCAAAATGGGTATGAATGGGGGCAATTCTGGACTGCTTGTGTGCGATGGCGCACAGTCAGCCCATGGCGAAGGGGGAATGATGGACTCTCAATCAAAGGGGAGTTTTCCATGTCGCTCAGGATACTGACAGGCACTGTCGAGGCGTTTGCCAATCCTCGCGAACCTGCGTGAATCAATGACCAGTACCAGCCCTCGGGATTCGGCTTGCGGCAAAGAACCCGTCGACATTGCGAAGGCCTTGCGTACGGATTTGAAACAGGGGCTGTCCAACCAGGAAGCAGCAACCCGCCTGGCCCAAAACGGCCCCAATGAGCTCCAGTCCGCGCCGCCCGTGCCCGCTTGGCGGCGCGTGTTGGGGCAATTTCAGGACCCGTTGATTTACCTGTTGTTGGCAGCCATAGCTGTGGCACTGGTTGCGTGGGCTGTGGAGGGTTGGGAAGGCTTGCCGGTAGATGCGATCGTGATTGCCATCGTCGTCATCCTGAACGGCGCGCTGGGTTATCTGGAAGAGGCCAAGGCCCGGGATGCCGTGGCGGCCTTGGCGCGGATGACCGAGGCCACCGCCAGCGTGGTGCGTGGCGGCCACCTGGTGCGGGTGCCCAGCGCACAACTGGTGACCGGCGACCTGCTGGTGCTGGCTGAGGGCGACAGCGTGGGCGCTGATGCGCGGCTGTTTGAGGCCGCGTCACTGCGTGTTCAGGAGGCGTCGCTCACCGGCGAGAGCGAAGCGGTGCTCAAAGACACCGCGACGCTGCCAGAAGCAGCCGCACTGGGCGACCGGTTGAACATGGTTTTCAAGGGCACGGCGGTGGCGCAAGGTACTGGCCGGGCGGTGGTTACCGCGACCGGCATGGCGACCGAAATGGGTGCCATTGCCAGCCTGTTGACGGCCACACCCGAGGAGCCTACGCCGCTGGAGAAGGAAATCAGGCGCATCGGACGCTTTTTGGGCGTGGCGGTTGTCATCATTTCTGTGGTGGTCGTCGGCACCATTTTGTTGGTGTCAGACATTCGCAGTACCGGCGATGTGGTGACCGTGCTGTTGTTTGGCGTGGCGCTGGCCGTAGCGGCCGTGCCGGAGGGCTTGCCGGCCATTTTGTCCGTGGTGCTGGCACTGGGCGTGCGGCGCATGGTCCATCGCAAAGCCATTGTCAAAAAACTCTCGTCGGTGGAGGCGCTGGGTGCGACCACGGTGATCGCGACCGACAAGACCGGCACCTTGACGCGCGCTGAAATGACGATCGAACAAATCGTCACCGCTTCGGGCAGCACGCGCGTCACGGGTGTGGGATATGCCCCCGATGGCCAGGTGGAGTTCGATGGCGCCAGGTTGACGGATGGCGAGCTTCTGCCGGAACAAACCGCACTGCTGATGTACGGCTGCCTCGCGGGCAACGCAACACTGCGCCAGACCAAAGGCGATGCCGCCAATGGCACATCAAATGCAGAATGGCAAATTCAGGGCGACCCCACCGAAGCGGCTTTTCTGGTGGCAGAACGCAAGCTCGGCGTGACCGAGCTGCGCGTCAAGCGGTTTACGCGCACCGGTGAAATCCCGTTCACCTCGGTGCGCAAGATGATGTCGACCCTGCAGACCGATCATGACCGCGACAACGCCGCGATCCTGATCACCAAGGGCGCGCCAGATGTGCTGCTTCAGCGGTGCAGCCAGATTCAAGTGGGTACCGAGGCTGTCGCCCTCGATGACGGGCGGCGCAGCCAGATATTGGCGCAGGTCGATGCGTTGGCTGACGCAGCGCTGCGCACGCTGGCGGTTGCCTTTCGGCCATTGGCGCAAGGTGAAGCGCCCAAGGCGGGAGCGACACCGGCAGGCGACATTGAACATGACCTGGAACATGACCTGATTTGGCTTGGCACCGTCGGCATGATGGACCCACCTCGCGAGGAAGCCGCTTTTGCCATCCACGAGGCACGCCGCGCCGGCATTCGCATCATCATGATCACGGGCGACCACCCGCGCACGGCAGCGCGCATCGCGGCAGATTTGGGCATCAGCGAAGCGGGGCAAACGGTGTTGAGCGGGCTCGAGCTGGACGCGCTGGACGACGCCGCATTCGCTCTGGCCGTGCAAACCACATCGGTTTACGCGCGTGTATCGCCCGCCCACAAGCTGCGCATCGTG
>JANMMR010000136.1:0-5607 GCA_031373455.1 Rhodoferax sp. | reverse complement strand
GGTATGTGCACCACCTCGGTCAAGGTCGGCAAAAACCTCGGAAGGTTTTTGGGCGCAGTGGGCTTGGGCGAAACCGGCGTGTTCATTCGAAGGTAGCCGCGATCGTCATGCAGCACTGCCCGACACGTCATGCCGAACCATGGCATACCCGCGTGAAGCGTAGTGTTTCCAGCGCGCCCGCGCCGCGTGTTTGTCGGCCTCGTCCGTTCCGACCAATTCAATCACGCGCTCGAAGCGTTCAAACCCGGCTGGAACCGTCTCATCCATGTTCACCAGCATTTGGCGGGCAACGGCAATGTCCCCCATCGCATCGGATTGACCGAGGATAATGGGCGAGTTTTTCTGCACGGCCGCTGGTGCGTCGGCAAAACAATGTGGAATGAAGTCCAGCGCCGAAAAAGCCCATAAGGCCGTATCGAGCTGCCGCAACGTGGCCGCAGGGCCTACCACCGCCACCTGGTGGCCGCCATTGCAGGCCTTTCTCAGCAGGCGACAGGCATGGTTCAACTTGTCGGGCGCATTGAAATGAAAGGAAATCTCGGTCACGGCAGCTTCTTTATGCAGCCTGAGTGCGCTTGGCGCGGGTCGGCTTTGGCGCAACGGGCGCAGTATCTGCAATTGACTTTCGGACCAGGTATTCGACCAATAGGCCGACCGGTCGACCCGTGGAGCCTTTGGCGGCGCCACTCTTCCAGGCCGTGCCGGCGATGTCCAGGTGAGCCCAGGGGAATTTCCCCACAAACCGCTGCAGGAATTTTGCAGCGGTGATGGCGCCACCCGCGCGGCCTGCCACATTGGCAACGTCCGCAAAATTGGTTTTGAGGCCATCGGCATAGTCGTCGTCCAGCGGCAAGCGCCAGCACAGGTCCAACGAAGCGTCACCGGCCTGCAGCAGCTGCTGGGCGAGTTCGTCATGACTTGCAAACATGCCGCTGCGCACACCGCCGAGAGCCACCACACAGGCGCCGGTGAGGGTTGCGATATCAACCACGGCAGCCGGCTTGAATTTTTCGGCGTACGTCAAGGCGTCGCACAAAATGAGCCGCCCTTCGGCGTCGGTGTTGAGCACTTCAATTGTTTGCCCGCTCATGCTGGTCACCACATCGCCTGGTTTGAGGGCTTTGCCGCCCGGCATGTTCTCGCAGGTTGGGATCAAGCCCACCACGTTGATGTTGGGCTTGATTTCAGCCAGCGTGCGAAAAACGCCCAGCACACTCGCGGCGCCACACATGTCAAACTTCATCTCGTCCATTTCAGCGGCGGGCTTGAGTGAAATGCCGCCGGTGTCGAAGGTAATGCCTTTGCCAATCAGCACAACCGGCGCATTGGCCTTGGGCGCGCCGCTGTAGGTGAGCACCACGAAACGCAACTCCTGGGCCGACGCCTGGGCCACTGCCATGAACGAGCCCATGCCCAGTTTTGCCACCTGCTTGGGCCCCAGCACGTCGCAGCTGATACCTTTGAAGCGGGCCAGCGACTTGGCGGCCTGCCCCAACATGGTCGGCGTTGCATGGTTGGCCGGGCGGTTGCCCCACTCTTTGGCGAACTCGATGCCCTGCACGGTCGCCACCGCGCGCTCAAAAACCGCCCGTTGCGCCTCGGCGCCGGGCGCCTGCACCACCACATTCATGATCTTGCGGGCGTCCGGTTTCGATTTCGTGGTGTTGAACACATAACTGGCATCGGCCACCGCGACAACTGCAGCGCCGAGTTGGGCGGCGTCTGGGCGCTCCGCAAAACACAGGCAAATCGACTTGACCGTAGCGACAGACTTCACGGCGCCCACCGCTGCCAGCACCGCCTGCCTCACGTCGCGGGCCGCACCAGCGCCCACACTGGCCACCACCAATCGTGGCGCGGCAACATTCGCCGGCTGGTGCAACTGGACCAATTTGCCGGGTTTGTCGTCAAGATCACCCAGCGCGCGAAGTTGTTTGACCCAGGTTGACAAACCGTCTGCGCCTGGCTTGAAGGCGGTACCGACCAGCAGCAGCAGGGCGTCACATTTTTGGGCTGAGGCGCCCGCCAGCGGGCCGGTCTTCAATTCAAAGTTCATAATTCCCCTTTTTCCTTCGTCGATGTTATTCCATTCCTCCATCCGCAAGGAGTTGGCCCGCAGTTTTGGGGCCACCTTCGTCGTGCTGGTCACGGTTGTCATGACCATGACCCTGATCCGCACCCTGGGCCAAGCGTCGCGCGGCAGTTTCAACCCGTCCGACGTGATGATGGTGGTGGGTTACACGGTGCTGACCTTCCTGCCCAACATCACGACCATGGGGCTGTTTGTCTCCATCGTTGCCACACTCACGCGCCTTTACCGCGACGGCGAGATGGTGATCTGGTTTGGCAGTGGCTTAGGCCTCGCTTCGCTGGTGGCGCCGCTTTTCCGCTTTGCCTGGCCGGTCTTGCTGGCGGTATTCGGGCTGGCCCTGTTTGGCCTGCCCTGGGCCAACCAGCAGATCGAAGGCATCCGCGACCACTATGAAAAACGCGGTGACCTGGACCGCGTGGAGCCTGGCCGCTTCCAGGAGTCTGCCGATGGCAGCCGCGTCTTTTTTGTGGAAAAGAACCCGGCCACCCAGCGGGCGGGCAGCAATGTGTTCATTGCCACCACGGAACGCGGCAAGGAAACGGTCACAACGGCCGGCAGCGGACGGATTGAACTGCGTGGTGATGACCAGTTCCTGATCCTCAACAACGGCCAGCGCCTCGAGAACACCATCAACCAAACCGATTTGAAGGTGAGCGAATTTGAAGAGTACGGCACCCGTGTCGCCGCTGGCAACGCAGGCCTGAACGACACCGCGCCGCTGGGCACGGTGTCCAGCTTCAACCTGCTGTTGCAACCCACGCCGCGGCACCTGGGGGAGATTTCGTGGCGCATCGGTTTTGCACTGGCCGCCGCGAATTTGATCATTCTGGCGATTGCCTCCTCTCGGGTGAACCCGCGCGTCGGGCGCACCGGCAACCTGGTGTTTTCGCTGTTCGCCTTCCAGATTTACCTGAACCTGCTGAATTTGGGCCAAAACTGGATCGCCCAGGAAAAAATCGGCTTTGCGCAGTTTTTGCTGGCCTTGCACGGTGGCGTCTTTGTGCTGTGTGTGGTCTGGCTGACCCTGCGCAACAACAATTGGAGCTTCAGTTGGCGCCGCCGCCCACTTGAAGAGCCGCTCAAAGGCAGCGCCGCATGAAAACCATTCGCCGCCTGATTTTTGGCGAAGTCCTGTACGCCGTGGCCTTTGTCACGATGGGATTTCTCGCGCTGTTTTCGTTCTTTGACGTGGTCGACCAGGTCCAGAAAATCGGCCAAAGCAATTCCCCGGGTTACCAGCTGCCTCAGGCGCTGACTTACGTGGCGCTGCTGGTGCCCAGTCACCTCTACGAGTTGTTGCCCATCACGGTGCTGATTGGCACCATCTTCGTGATGGCCCGCCTGGCCCAAAGCTCGGAGTTCACCATTTTGCGCACCAGCGGTTTGGGGCCGTGGCGCGCCCTGAAGACACTGCTGGCGATTGGTGCCGGGTTCGTGGTGCTCACCTTTGCCGTGGGCGACTACCTGACGCCCTGGGCCGACCGCGCCGCACAACTTCTGAAGGCTCGGTTTGAAGGCGACATCACCGTCGGCCAGACCGGCGCATGGCTCAAGGAAAGGCAGCAATATTCCCAATTTGCCGCCAATGTGAGCGCCATTGCAGCTGACGGCAGCATGCGCGGCTTGCGTATCCTGGAGTTCGACAACCGCGGGCGCGTGGTGTCCATGACGCGCGCCGAATCGGCCCGGTTTGCAGGCTCTGACGCCTGGACGCTGAGCCAAGTAGAACGCACCGAGTTCACGCCCGCTGCCGCGGGCCCGGCTGGCGCAGCCTCAGCCACGCCCGGGTTGAGCGAGATGCGGGTAGACCGCGTGAAGATGGACGAGTACCGCTGGCCCACCGGCATCAGCTCGGAGATGGTCTCCACCGCCGTGCTCAAGCCCGAGCGCATGGGCACCATTGACCTGTTCCAGTACATCCGCCACCTGGACGCCAATGGTCAGGCCGCACAGCGCTACGAAATTGAATTCTGGAAGAAGGTGTTTTACCCCCTGAGTTGCTTGGTGATGGTGGTGCTGGCCCTGCCATTTGCCTACCTGCATTTTCGCAACGAGGGGATCTCGGGCTACGTGTTTGGCGGCGTTATGGCCGGCATCAGCTTCTTTTTTCTCAACAACGTGTCTGGCTACATGGGTGAGCTGCAGCAGTGGGCGCCCTGGCTCACGGCCGCCCTGCCCGGCATGATCTACACCCTCCTCTCGCTGGCTGCTTTCGGCTGGCTGGTGCTCAAGCGCTGATTGGCCCATGGGTTCAAAGGCCATCGTTTTTCTTGCGCACGGTTCGCGTGACCCGCTATGGCAGGCGCCCATGGAGGCCATTGCCGCCCGTGCCCGCTCGCTGGAACCGCTCGCCGCCGTGCGCCTGGCCTACCTGGAGCTGTGCCCGCCGGCCATTGACGACGTGGTGGCCGAGCTGGTGGCCGAAGGTGTGTTGCGCATCGCGGTCATGCCGCTCTTCCTGGGCATGGGACGGCACGCCCGGGAAGACCTCCCCAACGCCGTGGCGGCCCTCGGTCTTCGCCACCCAGCCGTTGCCTTCGATTTGTTGCCGATGCTCGGCGAAGACCCGGCTCTGGTTGAGCTGGCCGCCCGCCGCGCCGTCGATGCCGCCATGTCGATGACCCCGACCACACCTGCCCGATGACAGTGACAGACAAAACCACCCGCATCGCCTTCCTGACCCTGCTGGCGGCCAGTTTCGCCGCAGCGCTGGTTCCGGCGCTTGATCCCGCACTCGACATTGCCACCTCCGGCTATTTCCTGCAAGCCAATGCGCCCGTCAAAACTGCCGACTGGTGGTGGGTGGATTGGCTCAACGAGTACGTGCCGATGGTGTTTCGCAGTCTGGCCGTGGCTTGCATTCCCGGCTGGTGGTTGGCCTCCCGGTCGGAGAAATGGCGCCACCTGGCGCGTCCTGTGGCCTTTGTGGGGCTTGCTTTGCTGGTGGGACCCGGCATGTTGGTCAGCAGCGCCAAAGACATCACCAAGCGGGCGCGGCCCCACCATGTGACCGAATTTCAGGGCACCCGACAGTTCTCACCGGCGCTCAAAGTGACCAACCAGTGCAACGACAACTGCTCTTTTCCCAGTGGACACACCTCAGACGGCATCTTCCTGGCTTCGCTGATGCTGATCGACCAGCGCCGCCGCTGGTGGTGGCTGGCGGGTGGCGTGGTGGGCGGCGTGGTGATCGGTTTTGCCCGCGTTTCGGTGGGCGCCCACTGGCTCAGCGACGCCTTGTGGGCGTTTCCCATCACCCTGCTGGGCAGCTGGCTGGTTTTTCTGGTTTTTGAGCGTTTTTACCCGGACCGTGCGTTTCCAAAACCCGTCTGATCCGGCCGACAAACTGCGCCCAAACTTGTCAATTTGTTATGCCATAAAGGCATAATAAATACATCCATCATCGGAAATTTGATATGAATCTTCACCAATTCCGATTTGTCCAGGAAGCCGCGCGCCGCAACCTCAATTTGACCGAAGCGGCCAAGGCCCTGCACACCTCGCAGCCTGGCGTC
>JANMMR010000116.1:0-13931 GCA_031373455.1 Rhodoferax sp. | reverse complement strand
GTCGAAGGCAGCCTGATCTACGCCGCTTCGAGCCTGCTGCGCGACCAGATTGCCGCAACCGGCCGAGCTACTTTTCAGCTCGACCTGCGTCCCGATTTGCCGGCTGAGAAAGTTCTGGCCGAGGTCGTGCACCCGCGCGGTTCGCGCTCGCTCTCAAGCCACCTCAAAAGCCGCCTCGGCATCGACGGCATCAAGGCCGCCATCTTGTATGAGCAGCTCGGCAAGGAAGACCTGGCAGATCCCGTCAAACTCGCCGCCGCCATCAAGGCCTTGCCGATCACGCTGGCCGCTGCACGCCCAATTGACGAAGCCATCAGCAGCGCGGGCGGCGTGGCCTTTGACGGCCTCGGTGCCAGCCTGATGCTGGCGCACCAGCCCGGCGTGTTCTGCGCCGGTGAGATGCTCGATTGGGAAGCGCCCACGGGCGGTTATTTGCTCACCGCCTGTATGGCCAGCGGGCGGGTCGCGGGCCAGGGGGTTTTGCAATACCTGCGGGGCAAACCTGCGAATTAGCGGTCGGGATTGAAGGGCTCGCCTATTACTATGAAAAAAATAGCAAACAAGCGCCATTTCTCGTGACTTCATGAGTCAAAAAGTTTAAAAATCGTGAAAATCAGGGTGTTTTGCTAAAATGTTAACATCCATGTTAATAGTTGGGTGTGAAGGCACTTTTCGGCGTTGGCAATGGCAAAAGACTTGTCAATTCACTTTCGGTGTGGCCCGCCGCGTCAGAGGTTTACAGCCAAGGCTTCAACCACCCCAGCCCCGCAGAGGTGCCTCCAGGCTTCGCGCCGCGCTGCGGCCGGTATTCGCAGCCAATCCAGCCCTGCCAGCCGCAGCTTTTCGAGACCTCGTCGATCACGCCAAACAGGTAGGGGTAGTTGACTTCGCCCAAGTCCGGCTCGTGGCGCTGGGGGACGCCGGCGATCTGGAAATGGCCGACGCGGCCGCTGGGCAGGTATTGGCGGATCTTGCTGGCCACGTCGCCTTCGACGATCTGGCAGTGGTAGAGGTCCATCTGCACCTTGAGGTTGCTGGCGCCAATTTCCTGCAGGATGTCGTGTGCGTGGTCCTGGCGGTTCAGGAAGAAGCGGGGCACGTCGCGTGTGTTGATGGGTTCGATCAACACGTCCACGCCGGCCTGGGCGGCCTGTGCGGCAGCCCAGCGCAGGTTGGCCACATAAGTGGCCTGCACGTCAGCGCGCTCCAGGCCTTCGGGCACCAGGCCTGCCATGAGGTGAATGCGCGGGCAACCCAGCGTGTGGGCATAGTCCAAAGCCAGCCGCACGCCAGCCTGGAACTCGTTTTCGCGCCCCGGTATGCAGGCAGTGCCACGCGCGCTGCCCAGCACCTCGCGGGCGATGTCGTCGCGGCTCAGGCCGGCTGGTGGCATGTTGAACAGCACCTGCTGCAGGCCATTGGCTTTCAGGCGCGCCGCAATGTCGGCTTTTTCCCACGCGTACGGAAAGAGGAATTCCACGCCTTTAAAACCGTCTTTGGCAGCCGCTTCAAAGCGGTCCAGAAACGCGATCTCGGGGTACAACATCGACAGGTTGGCAGCGAATTGGGGCATGGCGGGCGGGTGGGCTGTGTTGGTGCGAACATCATACAAAAGCGCTTGAACTGCGCAAAAATACGTAGAGGTTTTTCTCTACCCGATACAGACTGAAACACTCTAAAATTGCGTAAAGTTTTAGACAGAGTTGGCGTTTCGTCGCTGCTGCCAGACCAGAACAACAGGACGTCGCATGGAACATCAAAACACGATCCCCTCGATCTTGGGGCCCAATTCAAGGCCCGGCAGCCTTGAGCAATTGCCGATGCGCAGGCTGGAACCGCCTGAAAAACCGGTAGCCATGAAGTTGGTGTTCTGGGTCGCCCTGGGTCTGCTGACCTACGGTGCAATCCGGTTCTTTGGGCGCTGATCGGGTGTTGTTTCCCTTGCAGCTTTGTTTTCGGTTTACGGCGCAATTCCGTTTCTGAGACCGCCCGAGAGCAGGCGCGCCGACGCGGGCAGTGCTCCAGCACGACCAGGAAGCGCAACGCCCTATCGGGCGGTCTCAGAAACGGAATTAGTTGACGAGCCTTGACCCCGGCACTGGCTCCACAGTTAGGGCTGCTTGGTTCCCCACCTGACCCGGTTGGCCGCTTCACCATGCGGGAAGGCCCGTCAAGACAGATTTTACCCCCACGCTCTCGCACTTCGTGTCGTCGCTGCCCCCCGAGGGGGCTAATTTCCCTCGGGAGCGGCCCGGCGGAAAATTTTACCCCCACGTTCGCCCACTGCGTGTGGCTCACTGCCCCCCGAGGGGGCTAATTTTCTTGGGGCGGCCCGGCGAAAAATTTTTTACCCCCACGCGCCACCACTGCACCGGTCACCGTCAAAGCGCCCACATAGAATCCTTCAATGTCTTACCTTGTGCTTGCCCGCAAATACCGGCCCCGGAGTTTCTCCGAGATGGTCGGGCAGGAGCATGTGGTGCGGGCGCTGGTGAACGCGCTGGAATCCAAGCGCCTGCACCACGCTTACCTGTTCACCGGCACGCGTGGTGTCGGCAAAACCACGGTGGCGCGGGTTCTGGCCAAGTCGCTCAATTGCCAAGGTGCTGACGGGCAGGGCGGCATCACGTCGAATCCCTGCGGTGTTTGCCAGGCCTGTACCGACATCGACAGCGGCCGGTTTGTCGACTACACCGAGCTGGACGCGGCCTCCAACCGCGGTGTGGATGAGGTGCAGTCGCTCCTGGAGCAGGCGGTGTACAAACCGGTGCAGGGCCGGTTCAAGGTTTTCATGATTGACGAGGTGCACATGCTCACCAACACCGCGTTCAACGCGATGTTGAAGACGCTGGAGGAGCCGCCCGAGTACCTAAAATTCGTGCTGGCCACGACCGACCCGCAGAAAGTGCCGGTCACGGTGTTGTCGCGCTGCCTGCAGTTCAACCTGCGCCCGATGGCACCCGAGACCATCCACGAGCATTTGGTGAAACTGATGGGCATTGAGGCCGTGCAGGCCGACGCGCCGGCGCTGCACTTGCTGGCGCGCGCTGCCCGTGGCTCGATGCGGGACGCGTTGTCATTGACCGACCAGGCCATCGCTTTTGGCAACGGCAAGCTAGAAACCGCAACCGTGCGCCAAATGCTCGGCAGTGTGGACCGCAGCCACGTTTTCGGGCTGATCGACGCCCTGGCGCGTGGCGACGGGAAAAGCGTGGTCCAGACCTCCGAGCGGCTGCGCGTCAATGGGCAAAGCGCGGCGTCGGCGCTTGAGGAAATGAGTGTGGTGCTGCAGCGCATGGCCGTGATGCAGGCCGTCTCGCAACTGGACGACGACCCGGACCCGGACGCCGCCGAGATCGCCCGCCTGGCGCGTTTGATGCCGGCCGACGAAACCCAGTTGCTCTACAGCCTGTGCCTGCACGGCCGTGGCGAGCTGGGTCTGGCGCCCGACGAGTACGCGGCCTTGACCATGGTGCTGCTGCGCCTGCTGGCTTTCAAGCCGGCGAATGGGTTGGCGGTTGCATCAAACGTCAATGTTGAAAAGCCACTATCGGTGGAAAAAAAAACTCTGATCCGGGCTGAATCGGCTGGAATTGCCGAAGGCGCAGACAGCGCAGAAGTCGCTGCAGTCACCGAATTCGATGCAGCCGCGCAAACCATGGGTGCCGCGCAGGCCGTTGGCACCGCTCCGGCGGGCCGGGTGTTGCATGTCATCGATTCACCTGAGCTGGAGGCGGCAGCTGGCGGAACAAACCTTGAGCATGCGCCATCACCTTCTGAATACGCGCAGCACGCCAACCAGGCTGTAGCCATTCCGGTGCGCCAGCAACCGGATTCGCACGTGGACGAGCCCGTGGTGACAGGTACAACAGTGCAAGTGGCGCATTCTGAAGATGGCGATTTCTGGCACCAACTGGTGCAAAAACTGGTTGCCAATGACCTGGTTGCCGCGCTCGTGCGGGAACTGGCTCTGCAATCGCAGCTGGTGGCCCGCGATGTGGACCAGTGGATTCTGCGGGTCGAGCGGGAATCCTTGAACCAATCTGGCAGCCGGGACCGCCTGCAATCGGCGCTTCACCTGGCGGGGTTTTCCGTCAAGCTCGTGGTTGAGGTGGGGCGTGTGGTGGACAGTCCCGCCAAACGCAACGCCCAGTTGCAGGCCGAACGCCAACTGGCCGCTGAAAAAATCATTTTTGAGGACCCGTTTGTGCAGGACATGATGCGCGACTTTGGAGCGAAAATCGTGCCCGGAAGCATCAAGGCGATTTGATCGCACAGGGTCGGCCGGGGCTGGTCAGGGCCGCCCCTATCAATTCACAGTGAAACAGAGAAGGAAATCGAATGTTCAACAAAGGCCAGTTGGCCGGGCTGATGAAACAGGCCCAGGCGATGCAGGACAACATGAAAAAAGCCCAGGATGAGCTGGGCAACATTGAAGTGACCGGCGAGTCAGGCGCTGGCCTGGTCAAGGTCACCATGACCTGCAAACACGATGTCCGGCGCGTCACGATTGACCCGAGCCTCCTTGCCGACGACAAAGACATGCTCGAAGACCTGGTCGCCGCTGCTTTCAATGCCGCCGTGCGCAAGGCAGAGGACACATCCTCCGAAAAAATGGGGAAGATCAGTGCCGGCATGCCCGGTCTGCCCGGCGGCATGAAGTTTCCGTTTTGATGGTCCACAGCGAACAACTGCTGTAGCCCGTGGCGGATTCCAACGCGCTTGAAACGCTGATCCAATCGTTGCGCTTGTTGCCGGGCGTCGGGGTGAAGTCGGCTGCACGCATGGCTTTTCACCTGCTTCAGCACAACCGGCCCGGCGCGCGCACCTTGGCGCAGGCGCTTGAGCAGGCCGTTCAGACGGTGCGCCAATGCGGGCTGTGCCACACTTTCACGGAGAGTGAAATTTGCAGAACTTGCGCCGACCCGAAACGCGACCGCAGCAAGCTTTGCGTGGTGGAAACGCCGGCGGACCAGTCGGCGGTGGAGCGAACGGCCGCGTACGACGGTTTGTATTTCGTATTGATGGGGCGATTGAGCCCGCTCGACGGGATTGGACCCAAGGACATCGGCCTCAAGAAGCTGTTTGAACGTGTCCTGGAAGGTGAAGTTCAGGAAGTGATTCTGGCCACCAATTTCACGGCAGAAGGGGAAGCCACGGCCCATGTGATTGGCGAAGCGCTCAAGCCCCATGGCCTCAAACTCACACGCCTGGCGCGCGGCGTGCCGGTGGGTAGCGAACTCGAGTACGTTGATTTGGGCACGATTGCGCACGCGCTGGTCGATCGCCGCTGATTCCCTGCAACTGCCGCGCATAGTGAAAACCCGCTCGGGATGTTCCCGATGCGGTGCCGGTGCTCCTGCGCTACGCTTGACGCAAATAAAACGACAGGCATTGTGAGGACGCGCCATGGCGCACAAATCGATACAAATTTCACCCGGGACTTCAATTGCGCGGCGGCAATTGATTACCGTGGCCGGCGCTTTTGCAGCGTCTGTTTGTGTGCCGCGTGCATTTGGTCAAACCAAGCCTGAAAAGTCGAAGGTCACCATCGCCGTGGGTGGCAAAGCCGCGTTCTATTCCCTGCCCTTGACGATCGCAGACCAATTGGGTTATTTCAAGGCGGAGGGCCTTGACGTCGAGATCAGCGATTTCAGCGGCGGCGAGCGCGCGTTGCAGGCCGTACTTGGCGGGGCGGCCGACGTGGTCAGCGGCGCTTATGAACACACCATCAACCTGCAAAGCAGGAGCCTGAGTTTTCAGGCCTTTGTGTTGCAGGGCCGCGCACCGGCCATTGCCATCGGTGTGTCCACCAAAACCATGGCCATGTACCGGGATGTGGCTGACCTGCGTGGCAAAAAAATCGGTGTCACGGCACCCGGGTCATCCACCAACATGGTCTCCAACCTGGTGCTTTCACGGTCCGGGCTGAAAGCCGAAGAAGTCAGCTATGTGGGCGTGGGTACTTCGGGAGCCGCAGTGGCCGCCATGCGCACGGGACAGATTGACGCCATCAGCCATATCGACCCGGTGATGACCATGCTGGAACAGCGCGGCGACGTTCGGGTCATCACAGACACCCGCACGCTCAGGGGTACGCTGGAACTGTTTGGCGGGCCCATGCCGGCAGGTTGCCTTTATGCACCAGCGGAGTTCATTCAGAAGAATCCCAATTCTGTGCAGGCACTGGCCAACGCAGTCGTACACGCATTGAAATGGTTGCAAACAGCCGGCCCTGGTGACATCATCAGAACGGTGCCCGAATCCTATCTTTTGGGCGACCGGGGCTTGTACCTGGCGGCCTTCAACAAGGTGCGCGAAGCCATCGCCATTGATGGCCTGATCCCGGAGGAAGGCACCCGCACGGCTGTCAAGGCGCTTGCAAGTTTTGAGCCGATGGTCAAGGTAGACAAAATTGTGCTCGCCCGAACTTTTACCAACGAGTTTGCGCGCAAAGCCAAGGACAAATTCAAGGCCTGAGCAAATGACTTAAACTGTTTCCGCCATGACACATGGGCCTTCATGCAATGGCCAAACAAAAAGGAGACAGGCAATGCGCAAACTGAATTTACTTGGCGTGGCGGTACTGGCGAACATGTTGAATGTCGCCGTCGCCCAGCAGGCAGCCGCACCTGCACCCCCGCCGGCTTGGAAGCAGGGCATGTCAGCCGAGCAGGAAAAATCGCCCCTTCACCCCTTCGCGGGTCATGTGACGGGCAGGCCGGCAAGCGAATTGCCCATGAGCAAGCTCAAGCTCCCTGACGGTTTCAAAATCGAGGTATGGGCCGATGGTGTGCCCGACGCCCGTTCGCTTGCGCTTGGAGAGCGGGGTACGGTTTTTGTCAGCAACCGTGTCCAGTCCAGTGTGTATGCCATCGTTGATTCCGGCGGCAAGCGCCAGGTCAAAACCGTGCTCAAGGGCATGAAATCGCCCAACGGAATCGTTTTTGACAAGGGCTCGCTGTACGTCGCCGAGCGCCACCGGATCACCCGCTATGACGACATTGAAAGCAAGATCGACAACCCCGGCGCTGGCGTGGTGGTGATCGACAACCTGGACCCAACCAACCAACCCGGTCATTTCTGGAAGTACCTTGCGATGGGCCCGGACGGCAAGTTGTACTTCAACGTCGGTTCGCCCCAAAACATCACGATGCCAACCTACAACGAGGCGTCCATTTTGCGTGTTGATGCAAAAACCGGCAATTTGGAGAACTTCGCATTGGGTGTGCGCAACAGCGTTGGAATGGCTTTTCACCCGACCACTGGGGAGCTCTGGTTTACCGAGCACGCCCGCGACTGGATGGGCAATGACTTGCCCAGCGATGAGCTCAACGTCGTCAAAACCAAAGGCCAGCATTTTGGCTTTCCGTTTTGCCACCAGGGCGATGTGCTCGACCCGATTTATGGCAAGAATCGCTCCTGCAGCGAGTTCACGCCGCCTGCGCTGAATCTGGGCGCGCACATGGCGCCTGTGGGCATGAAGTTCTACACCGGAACCATGTTCCCGCCCGAGTACAGAAACAGCATGTTGATTGCCCAAAAAGGCTCCTGGAACCGTGAACAAAAACAGGGCTACAACCTGATTCGCGTTACCTTGGGCGCAGACGGCAAACCCACGCGCCACACCTTCCTGGAAGGCTTCCTCGAAAATGATCGCGGTGATCCACCAATGTGGGGCCGGCCAACCGACGTCTTGCAGATGAAGGACGGTTCAATTTTGCTGTCGGACGACTACAACGGCGTGGTGTACCGCATCAGTTACGCAAGGTAGCCATGACGCTGCCGTGCCCTGCGCCGGATCGCCGCTCGCAGCGGCGGTTCTGCGGCGTGCTGCTGCAAATTGCTGCTGCGCTTGTTTTCGCGGGCGAGGCGGCAGTTGTGCATGCGGGCATGGAAGAGGGGCGGGTCAAGGCACAGGTTTGCGTGGCCTGCCACGGCCAGGACGGCAACTCACAAATTCCGACAACGCCATCGCTGGCCGCTCAACCCCGCCAATTCATTGCCACGGCGCTGTTCATGTTCAGGGAAGGCAGGCGGGTCAACGACCAGATGACGCCGTTTGTTGAAAAACTGAGCAACGCCGACCTGAATGATCTGGCGTTGTACTTTTCATCGCAAAAATTGTCCGCGCCGCTGCGAAAGGCTGACGCGACAACTGTCGCCAAAGCCAGAGAGATCACCGAGCGCAACAACTGCACGGCCTGCCACACGGCCACCCTGGTGGGGCAGCAACACATTCCCCGACTGGCGGGGCAACACAAGGAATACCTGCTGGAGCAACTCAAAAGTTTCAAGGCTGCAAAACGGGCCGATTACGACGGCACGATGACGTCTGCCGCGCAGGGCCTTACCGTGGAAGAGTTGGAGCCGCTGGCGGAATATTTGTCGACCCTGGTTGCGCCTTAAGTCGAAGCTACCCTGCTAAATTGGCGCGAGCGGGCAGGGCGGCTGCCAACCAACTATCGTTTTGCCACTTTGGTTGCCTTCGCGCCCAAGCGCCGCGCCTGCTTGGCAGAACCACTGACTTTTGCCGCAACCCGTCGGCCCGCCGAGGCCTTGGCCATTTTTGTTGGCAAATACAAAGTCACTTGCTGGCCCTTCACGAAGGTGGCGCCAGCGCTCACCTTGTTCCATTCGGCAACCGTACCTGCTGCCAAGCCATATCGTTTGGCCATGCTGGCCACCGAATCCCCTTTTCCGGCTCTGACAACCGTGCGCCGAGCCAGGATTTCCGGCGAATGGCCGATTTGGCCGTTGTCGGCGACCTCCGGGGCAACGTCCCGCTCAACGCGGACGCCACGCGGAACAACCAGTGTTGACCCGGCCTTGATGATCGAACGGGGCGGAATGTGGTTAACCGCGCGCAGTTCTTCCTCGGTCATGCCGGTTTTTTTCGCGGCGTCTGCGGTCTTCATACTCTGGGGCGCGATCCAGACCGTCCAGCTGGCCAGGCGCGCACCGTTGTACCCTGACAGATTGCGCTGGAACACCTCGGCCTGATCCCAGGGCAGCAGGATCTGTGGTGTGCCGGCTGCCAGAAGTACGGGTCGGTTGGCCGATGGGTTGAGCGCCTTGAAATCGTCCAGGCTCACCTCGGCCAGTTTTGCGGCCAGCGCCAGGTCGATGTCTCTCAGGATCGTCACGCTCTGGAAAAATGGATGGTTTTCAATCAGCGGCAAAGTTGCGCTGAATCCAGCCGGCGCGCTGATGATGTTTTTCATGGCCTGCAACTTGGGCACATAAAGGCGCGTTTCTGCGGGCATGGGCAAGTCGAGGTAACCGGTGCCCTGGCCGGCGCGCTTGTTTTTGGCGATGGCACGGCCAACACTGCCCTCGCCCCAGTTGTAGGCAGCGAGCGCCAAATGCCAGTCGCCAAACATGCCGTGGAGTTTTTGCAGGTAGTCCAGCGCAGCGCGCGTGGAGGCCAACACGTCACGCCGGTCGTCGCGAAACGCGTTTTGCTTCAATTCGAAATGCTTGCCGGTAGCGGGCATGAACTGCCACATGCCTGCGGCCTTGGCGCTTGAAACTGCCTGCGGGTTGAAGGCGCTTTCGATGAATGGCAAGAGAGCCAGTTCGCTCGGCATATTGCGCCGCTCCAGCTCCTCCACGATGTGGAACATGTATTTGCGCGAGCGCTCGGTCATGCGGGCGATGTAATCGGGCTTGGACGCGTAATACTGTTCGCGGTCACGCACCAGATCATTTTGAAGATTCGGCATGGCGTAACCGCGCCGGATGCGTTCCCACAGGTCAGTCGGAGCGGCAAGCTGGGCGACGCTCTGGCTCGCCATTGATGCCGCCGTGATGGGCACAAGCGGGTCAGACGGAAATACCGCGTCTGGCTGGCGCGTTGCAGTTGGGGCCCTGCCCGGGAGACCCGAGTTTGTGTTCGCTGCAGATTCGGTCGCTCGCTCCAGCTGTGCGGTGGCGATGCCGGGCGCCCCAGCGCCTGGCGGCACACCGGGTGCAGTAGCGGCACAACCCACCAACAGTGCCGCGAGAGCGGCACACCACGCGGCGGCTTTGACCAGGCGGATCATCGCGCGGGCCCGCAGCAGTGCGCGATGACTAGAATCATCTGGCCATCCCGTACAGGATGGAAAGGGTCAGGGTGGTTGGCATAGATGGGTCAGGCGTATGGACAGACAAATTATAAGTTTGCGGGACTGGTTTGAAACACCACCTGGCCAGTATTTGCTCGAGTGGGAACGCGCCCAGTTTGATAGCGCACTGGCCGATATTTTTGGTTACCACGCCTTGCAACTGGGCCTGCCCGAGTTGCCCCTGCTGCGTGCCAACCGCATGCCGCACCGCTGGGCAGCCAGCGCCCCCAGCGTCAATGGCCTTGAATTGAATGTTGACGCCAGCCAGGTCATGCTGGCCACCGATTACGCGGCCTTGCCTTTTCCCGCCAACAGCCTGGACCTGGTTGTTCTGCCGCACGCACTGGAGCTGGGGGCCGATCCCCATGCCACATTGCGCGAGGTCGAGCGCGTGCTGGTGCCCGAAGGGCGGGTGGTGATCAGCGGTCTGAATCCGGCCAGTTTGTGGGGCTTGCGACAGCGCCGGGCGCACCTTTACCGCAAACTGGGTTTCGGCAAATTGTTTCTTCCCCAAGGCGGGGAGTTCATTGGCTATTGGCGCCTTCGCGACTGGCTGAGGCTTTTGAACTTCGAGGTTGAAACCGGACGTTTCGGCTGCTACCGGCCGTCGGTCGACAGCGAAACCTGGTTGCGGCGGCTGGAATGGATGGACCGCGCGGGCCAGCGCTGGTGGCCCATTTTCGGCGCGGTTTATTTTGTAGTGGCCGTCAAGCGGGTGCACGGCATGCGTTTGATCGGACCGGCCTGGAAAACCGCGCCGGCGCGCCAGACCTCGACAGTCCCAATCGCCGGGCGTTCCAACGGTTCAACCGCGCGCATTTTGCCCGGCGCCCATTACCAGCCGCCCGTTTCCAGCCAACGTTGAATTTGGTCAAACTTGTCGATTCCCCAGAACAGCTCACCGTCAACAATGACTGTCGGTGAGCCAAAAACGCCGGCATCGATTGAATGCTGGACTTCTTCGCGCAGCAATTTTGCGGCTTCTTCGCCCTGCAAGGCTTGGTTCAATTCCGCTGTCGACAATGAACCCGGAAGGGCCAGGCTGGCGATTGCCGACGGGGTCGACAGGTCCATTCCACGCAGCCAATAGGCATTGAGCATGTCCCTGGCCAATTGTTTGGCGTGTTGCGGATGGTGGTGCCTGGCCCATGCCAGCGCCCGCCCGCAGGCGAGTGGCGACATCGCAGCGACGCCGGGCTCCCGCCCGAGCGGGATGCCATGCAGGCGCGCGTAACGCATCACGTCATGGCGCGTGTAGGGGCCCTTGAGCGGCGTGTCAAGCAGCGGTTTGAGCCCCATCACCTTCATCACCGACACCCCCAGCAGCATCGGGTGCCACTGCACTGACCGGCCAAACGCCGACGCCAGGTCGTCAATTCTCAGTGCTGCAAAAAAGCCGTAAGGTGAGATGAAGTCGAAGTAGAAATGGAGGTCAGGTCGTGTGGTCATGAATCTCAACAAAATGGAGGATGTGCACGCAAGCGCAGTTTGGCGGTAAGTATGACAATGGCTTCCATGGCCAGCATCAGGGAATCCCATTTCAGCCTGCGCGACCTTGGGCGGATTGTGCGCTCGGAGGTTGATCTGTTTCGCCGCTTTCCCCGCCTCGTGCTTGCTGCGTTGGCGATTGCGCTGGTGCCGGCTTTTTATGCCTTGATCTACCTGGCTAGTGTGTGGGAGCCCAATGCCAAGACCAATGGCTTGCCGGTGGCCATCGTCAACCTGGACCGGGGCGTCAACTACCGGGGGCATGCCATCAACATGGGGCAAGAGCTCACCCAGGAGCTGATCCAGTCCGAGACCTTCGGGTTCAAGAGTTTCACCGACCCTGCGCAAGCGCGCCAAAGCGTTGCACAGGGCGCGCTGGCCTTTGCGGTGATCATTCCCAAAGACTTCAGTGCCAATGCGGTGCCGGGCGACCGTCAAGGCGGCGCGCGTCTGATGGTGATCCTCTCCGAGGGCAACAACTATGCCGCAGCCAGTTTTGCCAGACGTTTCGCCGAAGACGTGGGCCACCGAGCCAATGAAGCCCTGAATGAGAAACGCTGGGAGCAGGTGCTGGCGAATGCCGATGGTTCCGGCAAAAGCCTGGAGAAACTGCGCCAGGGGCTCGACCAGGTGCTCAGCGGCGTTATGGTGCTCGAAGAGAGCGCCAGCAAATACCAGATGGCAACCGGCCAGCTGGCAACCGGTGTCAAGCAGGCGGCCTCAAGCCTGCGTGCGCTGGAGGGCAAGTTGCCGCCCGAGGCCGATTTGAAAGGGCTCAAGAATGGCACCCAGCGCATGGCCACAGTGCAGCGTGAGCTCGCTACCGGCCTGGAGCAACTTCAAGCTGGCGCCGGCAAACTGGCCGATGGCACGGCCCTGGTCCAGGAGCAGTCCAGCCAATTGGCGCAGTTGGGCGAGCCGGCGGTGCGCGCCGTGGCTGAACTCGCCGGCGGCAGTGCGCAGCTCAAGCAAGGCTTGGCCAGCGCGGTCGACACCAACACCCGCCTGGTCCGCGGCGCCGGCCGGGTAGAGGCCAACACCGCGAAACTGGTCGACGGCGCACAGGCCCTGAGCGACAACCTGCGCGTGATCTCCTCGAAGATTCCGGACGATGCGAAAGTCGACAGCCTCACCGCAGGCGGCAGGGCCCTGGTAGATGGCGTACGCCGGGTGCGCACTGGCGTGGAGCTGGTCAGTGCCGTCCTGCCCGCAGCGGCCGGCCCGCCGGACGGCAATGCCAAGGGCTTGGCCGACTCGGTCGAGCCCGACCTTGAAGTCCTGGCGCCGGTGGCCAACAACGGCAGCGCGTTTGCGCCCAACATGGTGGCCATGGCACTTTGGCTGGGCGCCGTGATGACCACCTACCTGTTCAACATGCACCTCCTGCTCGCCGAATATTCAAGCGCCTCGCCGGTTTCCCGCCTGCTGGGCAAACTGGCCCTGCCGGCGGGGCTGGTGATGGCCCAGGTGTTGTTCATTTTGTTGATGCTGGTGTGGGGCCTTGGCATCGTGGTGCCCAACTACCTGACGTTTACCTTGACGATGATCGGCGCCGGCCTGGCGTTCCTGGCGATGGTCATGCTCCTGCTGCGCGCGTTTGGAGAAGCCGGCAAACTGGTTGCCGTGTTGTTGTTGACCTTGCAACTGGCTGCCGGCGGTGGCGTGATGCCGATCGAATTGACCGGCGATTTTTTCCAGACTGTGCACACCTGGCTGCCCTTCACCTGGGTCGTCAAGGCGTTTCGGGCAAGCCTTTTTGGCGCGTTTGACAACGGCTGGCTGCAAGCCTGGTCGATGATGTGCCTGGCGGGATTGTCGGCCTTGGTCGCGACATTTTTTGTTGGCCGCTGGAAGCTGGTCGACACCGAAAACTACCGCCCCGCTGTCGAACCCTGAAACAGTCGAGCCTTGAATCAGCCGAGCCTTGAATCAGCCGAGCCCTGAATTTCTGCCAGTGCGCTAAAACAGCCGGGCAAGCCATGGCAACAGGTGCAGTGCGAGCATGCCGCTCACCACCGTCCACACCATGTTTCCTTTCTTGACGACGGCAACCGCCATCGCCAATATGGCCGCCACGTAACGTGGCCACTGCTCCAGCCCGGCCAGCTGGCCGCTGGACATGGCCACGCCGCTGAAAACAATGGCCGCAAAGATCGCCGGCACCATGAATTTGAGGCCGCGTTCCAGCCAGGGCGGAATGTCGCGGTTGGCAAACAGGCCAATGAAGGAATAACGGATCAGAAACGTGCCCACGGCCAGGCCGATCACCAACGCCCAACTCTGCCAGGCGCTCATGGCAAAGGGCCTTTGAGGGACTGCAGCTTCTGCGTGGCG
>JANMMR010000098.1:0-3057 GCA_031373455.1 Rhodoferax sp. | reverse complement strand
GGCGCGCCAAGCCGGCGGTGTACTTCGGGGGCAAATTCCGGATCGTCGATTTCGCGCTGTCGAACTGCCTGAACTCGGGCATCCGGCGAATCGGCGTGATCACGCAGTACAAATCGCACAGCCTGTTGCGCCACCTGCAGCGAGGCTGGGCCTTCCTGAAAAGCGAGATGAACGAATTTGTCGTCTTGCTGCCAGCCCAGCAACGCACCGACGACGAGAGCTGGTACCGCGGCACCGCCGACGCGGTCTACCAGAACCAGGACATTCTGGCGAGTTACCGCTCGGTGGACTATGTGGTCGTGCTGGCCGGCGACCATATTTACAAGATGAACTACGCTCTGATGCTGGCGGACCATGTCAGCAAAGGCCGGGACTGTACCGTGGGTTGCATCGCCGTGCCGCGCAACGAGGCCTCGGCTTTTGGCGTGATGGCGGTGGACGACAAATACATGATCACCGAGTTTGTCGAGAAGCCGGCCGATCCGCCCGCCATGCCAGGCCACCCCGACAAATCGCTGGCCAGCATGGGCATCTATGTCTTCAACGCGCGGTATCTTTACAAAGAGCTTGAGCGCGACATGGCCGACCCTGACTCCAGCCATGACTTTGGCAAGGACATCATTCCGCGCGCCGTGCGCAATGCCTGCGCTGCGGCGCACCCGTTTGAGCTGAGCGCTGTAGGCACCAAACACAACCAGGTGCCCTACTGGCGCGACGTGGGCACCATCGACGCCTACTGGGACGCCAACATCGATCTCACCGCCACGGACCCTCTGCTCAACCTGTATGACACACGCTGGCCGATCTGGACCTACCAGGAGCAGCTGCCGCCAGCCAAGTTTGTGCACAACATGGACGATCGCCGCGGCACGGCCATTGAGTCCACCGTTTCGGGCGGCTGCATTGTGTCGGGCAGCGTGTTCCGCTCGCTGCTGTTCTCCAGCGTGCGGGTGCATTCTTTTTCCAGCGTGAACTGGTCGGTATTGTTGCCGGGCGTGCAGGTGGGCCGGCGCGCCCGGCTGACTCGAGTGGTGGTGGACCGGGGTTGCAGCATCCCCGATGGCATGGTGATCGGCGAAGACGCTGAGCTGGACGCCGCCCGTTTTCACCGCAGCCCCAATGGCATCACCCTGGTCACCAGCGAGATGCTCGCCAAAGTCGCGGCATGAAGGTGCTTCATGCGGCGGCAGAGGTGTTTCCGCTGGTTAAAACGGGGGGGTTGGCTGACGTATTGGGTGCGCTACCTCAAGCACTGGTTCAAGCAGGCGCGGATGTGCGTCTGGTCTTGCCTGGATTGCCGGCCATCATGGCGGGCGTAGAAGGGCAAACTTCGGTTCGCGAAATTGGCGCAGTTTTTGGCGCGGGCCGGGTTTCGTTGCGTCTGGGGCGATTGGGTGGTTCTGGCGTTCTGGCCTACGTGGTAGAGGCTCCCTTTTTGTACCAGCGTGATGGCAACCCCTACCTGGCCGCCGATGGCAGTGAATGGATGGATAACGCCCAGCGCTTTGCCTTGCTGGGCTGGGTGGCAGCGCACCTGGCTACCGGTGAACTGGACGACAAATGGTGCCCAGATGTGCTGCATGCGCACGACTGGCATGCTGCGATGGCCTGCGCCTACATTGCAGGCAGCCCTTCGGCCCGTGTGGCGACGGTGTACACGGTACACAACCTGGCCTACCAAGGGTTATTTGACGCAGAGGACTTCCACCTGTTGGGGCTGCCCACCCGGTTCATGACACCGCTAGGGCTGGAGTTCCACGGCCAGTTCTCCTTCATGAAGGCAGGCCTGACCTGTGCGCACCGAGTCACCACAGTCAGCCCCAACTACGCCCGCGAAATGGCCACCGAAGAATTTGGCTGCGGGCTGGAAGGTGTGATCCAGGCGCGGGGCGCCGACGTGTCTGGCATCCTGAATGGCGTCGATGGCGGAGTCTGGAACCCCGCGACCGACCCCGGCATCGCGGCGACCTACACCGCGTTGGTGCCTCAGGGCAAAGCCCGTTGCAAAGCCGTGCTGCAAAAAACCCTGGGTTTGCAGGCTGACCCGAAGGCGGCTTTGTTCGGTGTGGTGAGCCGTTTGACCTCGCAGAAGGGCCTTGATCTGGTGTTGGCGGCCTTGCCAGCGTTATTGGTGGAAGGCGGGCAACTGGCGGTGCAAGGCAACGGCGATGCCGCCTTGGAAAACGCCTTTAAGGCGGCTGCGGCAGCCCATCCGGGCCACGTTGCCGTTCGCCTGGGTTATGACGAAGCTTTTGCGCACCAGATGATCGCTGGCGCTGACGCGATGCTGGTGCCATCACGCTTCGAACCTTGCGGGCTGACACAGTTGTATGCCTTGCGTTATGGCACCGTGCCCGTGGTTCGGCGCGTGGGTGGGCTGGCCGATACTGTTGTGGATGCAAACCCCGAATCCTTGCGACACCATGAGGCGACCGGATTCCACTTTGGCCCGGCCACGTCCGAAGCGCTGGCGCAGGCCATGAGCCGGGCGATACGGACTTATGCGCAACCCAAAGTCTGGCGGCAAATCATGCAGACAGGCATGACCCAGCATTTCTCCTGGGAGGACGCCGCCCGCCAGTACCTTTTGCTCTATGAAGATGCAGTGCGAAGCCGCAGCGCCGTGAAATAATCCTTCAGCCGCGCCGGTAAAGACTGCACAGACTGGCCAGTTGTTGCGCGTGCTCTGGCGTGACCTGGCTCCATTTGAAACGCCATTCCCAATACCCTTCGCCCACACCGGGCAGGTTCATGCGGCTTTGGCCGCCCAGGCCCAGCACGTCCTGCATGGGGTGAATGGCGGTATCAGCCACGCTGGCGCAGGCCGCGCGGATCAGCACCCAATGCATGGGGGGCTCGTCGTCAGGTTTAAGCCCGAAGTAGTTCCGCACATGCTGGCGCACGGCCTCTGAAGCCTCCAGCCACCAGCCCTGCGTCGTATTGTTGTCATGGGTCCCGGTGTAGACCACCGTATTGGCGTCGTAGTTGTGTGGCAGGTAAGTGTTGTCGTTGCCGCCACCGAACGCAAAGTGCAGGATGCGCATGCCGGGCAGGTCA
>JANMMR010000084.1:0-5747 GCA_031373455.1 Rhodoferax sp. | reverse complement strand
CTGGCGCACTTGATGGTTCAGTTTCGCCCGTACCTGGTCGATTCGCTCAAGGGTTACACCACCCAACGTTTTCTGGCAGACGCCGCTGCCGGCGCCACCGTCGGTATCGTTGCGTTGCCTCTGGCGATGGCCTTTGCCATGGCCAGCGGGCTCAAACCCGAGGCCGGCCTCTTCACCGCCATCATCTCCGGTTTTCTGGTCTCGGCGCTGGGCGGCAGCCGCGTGCAGATAGGCGGGCCGGCCGGTGCATTCATCGTCATCGTGTTTGGCATCGTGGAGCGCTATGGCCTGGCCAATTTGATCATCGCCACCGCCATGTCGGGCGTGATGTTGTTCGCCATGGGGTTTTTCAAGCTCGGCGTCTTGATCCGCTTCGTGCCTGTGGCCGTGGTCATTGGTTTCACCAACGGCATCGCGGTGCTGGTGGGGCTCTCGCAGATCAAGGATTTTCTGGGCCTCGCAATCGCCAACATGCCAGGCAATTTTTTCGGCATCCTGCAAACGCTGTACAGCAATCTGCACAGCGTCAACTGGCAGGCCTTTTTGCTCTCGCTGGTGGCGCTGTTGCTGGTGGTCGGCTGGACGGTCCTGATGCCGCAGGTGAGCAAGGAGCGGGCAAAGTATGGTGCTTTTGCGGGCAAGCTGGCGGTGGTGCCGGGCTCCATCGTCGCGCTGGTGGTATGTACGCTGGCGGTGGCGGGGTTTGACCTGCAGGTCGACACCATCGGCAACCGGTTTGGCGGCATTCCCTCGAGCCTGCCGGGTTTTCATCTGCCTGATTTCACCTGGGAGACCGCCCGTTTCCTGCTGGTTCCGGCAACCACACTGGCGCTTCTGGGTGCCATTGAGTCGCTGCTGTGCGCACGCGTGGCCGACAACATGATTGGCGACCGCCACAACTCCGACCAGGAGCTGATGGCGCAAGGCATAGCCAATGTCATCACGCCGTTTTTCGGCGGCATGCCCTCTACTGGCACCATCGCACGCACCATGACCAATGTGAAAAGCGGCGCCACCAGCCCGGTGGCCGGCATCGTGCACGCGGTGATGCTGCTGCTGATCATGCTGGCGGCGGCGCCGCTGGCCAAAAACATTCCGCTGGGCGCGCTGGCGGCGATTTTGCTGTTTGTCGCCTGGAACATGGGCCAGTGGCGCGAATTTGTGAACCTGCGGCAGTTCCGCATGCCCTACCGCATCACGCTCCTTGCGGTGTTTTTCCTGACGGTTATTTTCGACCTGACGGTGGCCGTCGAGGTGGGCCTGATCGCCGCCTGCGTGACCTTCATTTACCGCATCTCCAGCCTCTCGCGCAGCGAGCGCGTGCGCGCGCAAGACCAGCCGCTGCTGACCGGCGCGCTGGCAGAAGGCGGCCAGGTCGCGGCGTACCGCCTGTACGGTGCGCTGTTTTTTGGCGCCGTCAAGCTCACGCAGGACATCGAGGCCCATTTGCCCAGCCGCGTGCTGGTGCTGGACCTCAAAAACCTGATCTACATGGATTCATCCGGCGTGGAAGCGCTGCAGGAACTCATCAAGGCCTGCCGCAAGGCGGGTGTGCGACTGGTGGTCAGCGGCCTGATGCACCAGCCGCTGGACATCGCCCAGCGCAGCGGCTTGCTGCGCCAGTTTGACGCGCCGGATGGCAAGGATGTGCTGGTGGCCGATCTCGCAAAGGGCCTCCAGGCCGCGATGCAATAAACCGCCGGGTAAGCCAGTTTGCCAAAGCGCCAGTGCGTCCGGCGCCAGTGCCTCAGTGAGTCCGAGCCTCAGTGCCGCGGGTCCAGATCCGGATCGCGCACGGAGCCGCTTGAGACCACCCGCATGTCGCTGTTGAACACCGCTGTGAAGACTTTGGAGTCGGAGGTGTTGGGCCCGTCCATCCAGCGCCAGTCGTAGTGCGTCTGGTTTTTCAGAACGTAGGGCGTGATTTTCATCGGTTTGCCCAGCATCTTGCGCACGTCTTCCATCATCATGCCGGCCGTGACTTTGGCGAAATTCTCCGGCGTGAGCACCTGGCGCAGCGCCGCCATTTTGCCGTCTGGCCCGATGGTGATCATGTAATTCTTGTGGCCCTGCGGCTGGCGGTTGTATTCGAAAATCCGGCCCTGCACCGGGCTGCCGGCGGGTGTGTCCCACACCTTCTCGGGCTCGCCAAATTTGGCTTTCACGTCGGCTTCGGTCGCCACGCCCTCCTCCAGCTCCGCAATGCGCTGCGAATCACAGCCGATGAGTGCCAAAAAAGCGCTGAGCAGGCCCATGGTGCAAATTCCCCTGATCGTTGTTCCAAACATGCTGGCTCCTGAATACTGAAGCGCGCCATTGTCGCCCGACCGGTGGCCGTGCCTTGGGCCGGGACCGTAAGCGTTTGTTTGGGGGGCAGAAGCCGTGTTCAGTTCAGCGCAGCGCGCCGGGGAAGGCCCAGACGCGGTTGACGGCATGCGCCAACTGCCCGGGCGCGAGCAGGCCGACGCGCGGGTCGGGGTGCACGTCAAGGTCGGGGTCGCGCACGGAGATCGTCGAGACGACCCGCATCGATGCGTCAAACACAGCTGAAAACACCGCCGAGTTCTCGCGTGTGGGGCCGTCAAGGTAACGCCAGTCGTAATACGTGAGGTCTTTGAGCCGGTAATGCGTGATTTTCATGGGTTGGCCCAGGAGGCGCAGCACCTGGTCGGGCGTCATGCCCACCACCACGCGGGCGAAGTTCTCGCGGTTCAGCACCTGGCGCACGCCGGCAACTTTGCCGTCTGCACCGATCTCCACCATGAAGGCGGTGTGGCCGCTGGGCTGCCGACTGTATTCCAGCACCTTGTTGCCGGCTGGCAAGCCAGGCTGCGGGAGCCAGACGCGGCCGGGCTCACCCCAACTGGCGCGCACCTGGGCCTCGGTGGACGCGGCAGACAGCGGCGCATTCGACCCCAAACCGGCGCACCCGGCCAAAACCGCTGAAAGCAGCAGGGCCAGTGCGACAACTGCGGCGGGCGTGAATCCTTGCCTCATGGTGATACTGAGTAAAATCGGGCGCATGAGTTTCAATTTCTTGTCCCTTTTTCGCCGCCCGCACTACCAGTCTGACGCGACCGAGTTCATTTTGCAACTCAAGGCGGCGCGGCCCGAGCTCGAAGCGCGCCAACGCGCCGGGCGCGCGCTCTTGTGGGACAAAAACGTTGACCGCGCCGCCTGGAGCGACTACCGCGCCGGCGAAGTGGAGCAAAAGCCCTACGTTTACCAGACTGACTCGAAATAATTGGGGCTGGTTTGCCGAATCTTTGGGCAAAGCTTGCAATTATCTTTTCTACTGATGTTTAATTGAATTTATTTGGCATACAAGTCACGTAAAACAATCGTTATTAGCTTCTTTTTCAGTAGTAAATCAGGTTGTTTCAGTGATTGTTTCTGACGTAAATTCTGTTTTGAACGAAAATTCGGGCACCTTGAGATCCTTGGATTTGCCGATCATGCCCGAGGTGGTCGACCAGGTCGCGCTGGCACGGCTTTATGGCGAGCCGCTGTTTGCCATGCCGCAGGATTTGTACATCCCGCCCGATGCGCTCGAAGTGTTTCTCGAA
Organism: Rhodoferax sp.; assembly: GCA_031373455.1. Taxonomy (GTDB): domain Bacteria; phylum Pseudomonadota; class Gammaproteobacteria; order Burkholderiales; family Burkholderiaceae_C; genus JANYCG01. The sequence continues at coordinate 2,181 of JANMMR010000084.1, read as the reverse complement.
GCCTTTGAAGGCCCGCTGGATTTGCTGCTGTATTTGATCCGCAAGCAGAACTTCAACATCCTGGACATCCCGATGGCCGCCGTCACGCGGCAATACCTCGTGTATGTGGAGGAAATCCGGGGGCGCAACCTGGAGCTGGCGGCCGAGTATTTGCTGATGGCGGCGATGCTGATCGAGATCAAGTCGCGCATGTTGTTACCGCCGCGCAAACAGGCCGACGGCCAGGAGCCCGAAGACCCGCGCGCCGAGCTGGTGCGCCGCCTGCTGGAATACGAGCAGATGAAACTGGCGGCCCAGCGGCTCAACGAGTTGCCGCAGCTTGGGCGCGATTTTTTTAAGGCGCAGGTTTACATCGAGCAGGCGCTGCAGCCGCGTTTCCCCGATGTGAACGTGGTCGACCTGCAGGAGGCCTGGGCCAGCATCCTGAAACGCGCCAAACTCGTGCAGCACCACAAGATCACGCGCGAAGAGCTCTCGGTGCGGGAGCACATGAGCATTGTGCTGCGCCACCTGCAAGGCCGTAAATTTGTCGAGTTCGAGAACCTGTTTGACCCGGCCAAGGGGCAGCAGGTGATGGTCGTCACGTTTCTGGCGCTGCTGGAGCTGGCCAAGGAAATCCTGGTGGAGATCACCCAGGCCGAGGCCTTCGCGCCGATCTATGTGCGGTTGGCCTTCACGCCTGCGTGAATCGTCATTTCATGCCGAAGTGAGACAGGCTTGGCGGTTATTTCCCGGCGAGATCAGGCCGACGGCGCGCTCAGCTCCGCAGCTGTCACCCGCGGCGGCCTAGGGCCGCCAGCTCCTTCTTGATGCCGCTACGCTGAGCGCCCCGCCGGCCTGATCGGGTTGGCGCCGCGAAACACCGGCACACTGCATTTACTGCCATCTGCCTGCGCGTTCACACCCCCCGCAGCCTGTCTTGCGAGCAGAAGTAGTGTTGCGACTTTTGACGTGCGCATTTCATTGTTTTGGGAGGTTTACCGTTTGACATGAGGGGTGACTAAAAGGCGCGACCTTTTAGGCATCCCCTCGATGGAAGGGTTAGACCTGCGCCGTCCGGAGCGCAGCTAGCGAATGGAATAGCCGCCATCGACCGGAAGTGTGACGCCAGTGATGAAGTCTGCAGCTCTGGAAGCCAGGAAAACTGCTGCGCCGGAAATTTCGTCTGGCTGCCCCCAACGATTGGCTGGGGTGCGCGCCAAGATTGCATCATTCATGGGCGATCTTCGTGCCCGGGCAGTCATGTCCGTCTCAATCCATCCTGGTGCGATGGCATTGACTTGGATGTTGTGCGGCGCAAGGTCGATTGCCATTGACTTGGTCAACTGAACGACAGCACCTTTTGCAGCGCTGTAGGCAGGCAAGAAGCCCGACCCAAAGTACGAGTACATGCTTGCCAAATTGATTATCTTGCCGCTCTTGCGACCGACCATGGACTTAGCGGCCAACTGTGAGAGCAAGAAACTGGCGTTCAGGTGCGTTTCAATCGTGGCGTCCCAGTTTTCGGCGGTTTCGTTCAACACGCCACTCCCCGGTGGAGCGTTGCCGGCGTTGTTGACGAGGATGTCGAGCCCCTGCAGTTCGTGCTCGACTTGCGCGATGGCGGGAGCCAGTGCGGCTCGATCCGTGACATCGAGTCGGAGGATCAGTGCAGGCCTGCCCAGGGCTCGGAGTTCGCCAAGCACTTTGCGATTCTTCTCTTCATTGCGCGCCAGCACCGCAACAGATGCGCCCGCGCGAGCCAAACCAATCGCAATAGCACGGCCGATGCCGCCATTGCCACCGGTCACGATGGCGACGCGACCGCTCAGGTCGAATATTGTGTCAGGTTGAGTCATCGATACTCCTCGAGTGTGGATCACGGGTCTAACGAATAGCGTTTATCCGCCGCGCGGCGATGCCAGTCGTGGCCAGCGGCCTCAAACGCGGCGGACAAACCTTGTTGGACTGAAGCGCCGCCGCGAAGGCTGAAGGGCTGGCGATACAGGGGTTTGCAAGCTTGGCGCAGGCGGGCATGTGCAAATTATGACGGGGGATTGGGCGCGTGGGTTGATTGGCACGACCGATTTCGGGTCAAGCACGCGGGCCAATAGGTGCGCGACTCGCCATAGCGCTCGAACTTCGCGAAGAGCGGAGTCCAGAAGGCGCGCCCTTCGTTGCCGTGGTACTTCGGCAGCTTGG
>JANMMR010000038.1:0-28877 GCA_031373455.1 Rhodoferax sp. | reverse complement strand
CACGTGCGTCTCTACAAGGCGCTGGGCGGCGGATGGCGCGATGACAACCCCGATATAACCCGTGACACCCGCAGCGGCGCAAGCCAGGCCGATCCATCATGACCAACGCTCCACCGCGCGCACCTCGGCTCAGGAGAACGTGGAACTGCCGCTGCTTTACCGAGGCGAAAGTGCCGCGAAGCGGCGCAGCGCGGCCGCGCAGGCGCTGCAGTCGGTGGGGCTGGGTGGCTGGGAAAAGCACACTCCCGCCGAACTGTCGGGCGGGCAACAACAACGCGTGGCCATTGCGCGGGCGATCGTGAGCGAACCGGCTGTGCTGCTCGCTGACGAGTCCACCGGCAACCTAGACACGCAGCGCAGCGGCGAAATCATGGAGCTGCTGCGCGGCCTCAACGTCAACCACGGCATCACTGTGCTGATGATCACCCACGAGCCTGACATGGCCGCGTATGCGCGCCGGCTGGTGCATTTTGTCGATGGCCTGGTGCACAGCGACGTGCCCAACCTGAACCCGGTTCCCGCAAAACCGCCTGAGGCGAGAGCGGAGCCCGCCTGATGTGGCTCAACACGCTTTTTCTGGCGATGCGCTCGATCCGGCGCAATCTGCTGCGCTCGTTTTTGACAATTCTGGGCATCGTGATTGGCGTCAGCGCCGTGATCACCATGGTCACGCTGGGCAACGGCGCCACCCAGGCGGTTCAGCAGCAAATATCCGGCCTGGGCACCAACCTGCTGATGGTCCGCCCCGGCCAGCGGCAAGGCCCGGGTGGTGGGGGCGGCGGTGGCGGCGCATCGTTCAAGGAATCCGACGCTGAGGCCGTCCAGGCGCAAATTGGCGGCATCCAGGCGGTAGCGCCCGAAGGCCGCAGCGGCGCCACCGTGGTGGGCAATGGCCGCAACTGGGCCACCAGTGTGATTGGCAGCAGCAATGCCTGGTTTGAAACCGGCAACTGGAAACTGCGCCAGGGCCGAATTTTTGCGGACGATGAGCAACAGTCCGGCTCCGCGGTGTGCATCATTGGAGAAACAGTGCGCCGCGAGATCTACGGCAGCACACGCGGCCTCGGAGAACAGCTGCGCATCAAGCAGTTCTCGTGCGAAGTCATCGGCATCCTGGCCAGCAAGGGCCAGGCCGCCATGGGCAACGACCAGGACGACACGGTGCTGGTGCCGCTGCACACGCTGCAGCGCCGCGTCACCGGCAACCAGCGCGTCAACACCCTGCTGGTGTCCATGCAAGATGGCAGCGACAGCACGCGGCTCAAGGCCAGCCTGCGGCAAGTTCTGCGCGAGCGGCGCAAACTGGCGCAGGGCGACGACGACAACTTCAACATTCTGGACACGCAACAACTGGCCGAGACCTTGTCGGGCACCACCCAGGTCATGACCACGTTGCTGGGCGCCGTGGCTGCGGTGAGCCTGCTGGTGGGCGGCATCGGCATCATGAACATCATGCTCGTGAGCGTTACGGAGCGGACCCGCGAGATCGGCCTGCGCCTGGCGATTGGCGCCCTCGAGCGCGAAGTGCTGCTGCAGTTCCTGATCGAAGCCGTGGCGTTGGCGGCACTGGGTGGCGTCATCGGCTTCGTCATCGCCACGGGCGCCTCGTATGTGCTCGCCGGAGTGATGGGTGTGCCGTACCTGTTTGATCCGGCCATCAACGTACTGTCATTTGTGTTTTCGGCCGGTATTGGTGTGCTCTTCGGCTATTTTCCGGCTCGCCGTGCCGCAAGGCTGGACCCGATCGAAGCCTTGCGCCACGAATAGACGCCACGAAACCAAGGGCCTGCTTTTTGAAATATCCCACCGTAACCTTTCTGAAGGCTTTGCTTTGCCTTTGCCTTGCCAGTGCCACCCTGTCTCTCTGGGCAAATGAAACAGCGGCCCAGAATCTGCTGGCAAAACACGCGATCATGGAGCAGCGCCTGCTCGCCAACCAGTTCAACCGGCCGGTCGTGCTGGATTCGCAGGAGACACCCAACCGCGTCACTGGTGAAATCCACGCTGTCATGGCGCACCCATTTGCAGCCGTAAGCCGGGGCCTGAACAGCCCCGAGCATTGGTGTGACGTGATGTCCCTGCACATCAACACCAAATATTGCCGGGCCATGGTGGCCCCGGGTGGCACAACACTCAAGGTGAACATTGGCAAGAAGACCCCCGAGAGCCTGGCAGCCGCCCCGAGAATGACCTTCACCTACAAGGTCATCGGCATCACACCAACTTACCTTGCGATTCAGTTGGGTGCAAAGACCGGACCCCTGGGAACCAGCGACTACCGCATTGAACTCGAAGCCACTCCGCTGCCCAATGGCAAGTCGTTCCTGCATTTGACCTATTCCTATTCGATGAATTTCGCCGCCCGCATGGCCATGCAGACCTACCTGGCCACTGTGGGCAGCGGAAAAGTCGGCTTCACCGTGCTTCCCAAAACCGGCGATGGGCCGCCGCAGTTTGTTGGTGGCGCACGCGCACTGGTGGAGCGCAACACGATGCGGTATTACCTGGCCATTGACAGCTTCCTGGCGGCAGCCTCCGAGGCGCCGGCCCAGCAGCTTGACGCGCGGCTGCAAAGCTGGTTCACGGCTGTCGAGCGTTATCCTCGGCAGTTGCACGAGCTTGACCGCAGCGACTACATCGCTATGAAACGCGACGAATACCAGCGCCAGCAAACGGCGGATTGACGTTGTCGGAGTTGGCTGACAACAGCTTACGCCACTGTCTGATCGATCCGCATCGGCAGAGCGTCGAAGATGGATTCCCATTGAAGGAGTTCACATGAAAAAACATGCCCCCTACTACCTGCACAGCGTACCGGTTCAGGAGCCTGAAGAACCGGACGACGAGGCGCCCCTCCCGGTGGACCCGGACGAAGGCTTGATCCCCGCCATGATTCCTGACGACCCGGAATACGACCGCGTGGTGGAGCCATTGGACTGACTTGCCCCGGTTGATTGGTGCGCGAGCGCACAGTCAATTGACGCCCGTTCAACCACGATGGACCCTTGAACCCCTCGACCACCTGAAAGCACTCCATGGATAAATCACATCACCCCACGTCTTTTGGCGTATTCAAACCCGTAGGGCACGTCGTCATCGCCATGGCTTCAGAGGCGCAGTGCGACGCACTCGCCAACAGCCTTGTGGAATCCGGGTTCGCGTCGGCGGACCTGGTCCATTACACCGCCCAGGAAATGATTGGCCAGGTGCAAGCCGATATGTTGACCGCAAGTCCCCTGGCATCCCTGGGACAGGATCTCAACCTCATCAAAGCCCACCGCACACTGGCCGAGCAGGGCTCGAGTTTTCTGGTGGTCCACGCGCCAAAACCCGAGCAAGTGGAGCGCGTGACGGCAATGGCTAAGAGCTTCAATGCCCAGTCTGCACAACGCTACGGCACCTTGATTGTCGAAGAACTCATCACGGCACCCAGCGTTACACCCCAGGCCTTTGAGTCGCCAGATACCGGCCTGGATATTCCAGTGGTTGCCAACGCGCGGCCTTGATGCCACGCAGTGGAACTGCACCCACCTCACTCCCCGGCATGACGATCTTCGGGATCTCTGTCGCCCCGGTTGCCGCTGCCTACGGCGTTACTACCCTGGTTTTGGTGGTGCTGGATCTGCTGTGGCTGGGCGTCGTGGCGAAGGCGCACTACACACAGGCGATTGGGCATTTGATTGCAGACAAGCCGTATCTGCCCGCTGCCCTTTCGTTTTACGCCCTCTTTCCCGTCGGGCTGATGGTCTTCGCTGTCGTACCGTTCGGCGCGCCCGGCGGTTGGCGCAAGGCGCTCTTGCTGGCTGCACTGTTCGGGTTTTTCACCTACGCAACCTACGACTTGACCAACCTGGCAACGCTGCGCAAATGGCCAGCAAGCCTGGCGCTGCTGGATATAGCGTGGGGCATTTTTGTCAGCATGGTTTCTGCCGCGGCGGGTTGGGCCACGCTGGATCGCATGGCCTTTTCGTCACCCGCAAGCAGCGGCTAACCAGCGATTTGACCAATTTCCTGAAAGCCTGAATTGTCCAGAACCCGGCTCAATCTCTTTGGCAGCCGCTCGTTTCGGCGCAGCGTGGGAAGCATGGCGCGTGTAGCCCTTCGCGCCGGCAGCAAAGCCTTTGCAAAAGCGCTGCGCCCGGAAAAAGCGGCGCGGCCAGCCGGGCCCGGCATCAAGGCGGCAGCTGCGCGTGGCAAATCCAAATCGCCTCTATCCACCAAACCCGCTTCGGGGTTGTCGTCCGGCCTTGCCGGTTCCTTACGCTACCGGCTTTGCAAACCGCTCAACGCGAAAAATACAGAACGCTTGCCGCTTTTGGTGATGTTGCATGGTTGCGCCCAGGACGCGCAAAGCCTGGCCAGTATCAGCCAGATGAACCAGCTGGCTGTGCGCGAGCGGTTCCTGGTGCTCTACCCGGAACAGCAGCGGGTGGCCAACCTGCAAGGTTGCTGGAACTGGTTTGCCACACGCTCCGGGCAGGCCCAGCGCGAGGCGGATGCCATTGCATCCATGGTCGGCCAGGTCAGCCGCTTGCAGCCGGTAGACAGTCAACGTGTCGCTGTGGCGGGCCTCTCTGCCGGGGCCAGCATGGCGGCGCTGGTGGCGACGCGCCACCCCGAACGCTTCCAGGCGGTTGCCATGCATTCCGGCGTGGCGCCGGGGGCGGCGCAAAACCAGACCAGCGCGCTGGCGGCCATGCGCGGTCGCCGCGTGCGCCCTGCATTCCCCACGGCACTTTCGAAGAACGGCGACCCCACAGGCCTACCCTCGCTGCTGGTGATCCATGGCAGTGCAGACGGCGTTGTGGTACCGAGCAACGGGCTCGACGCGGCCGAACGCTGGGCCTCAAGCCAGGGTGCGCTCGCTGGCATGCCGCGCACGGTTCAGCGCGGCGCACGCCATGCAGCGACCATTACCGACTATTCAATCAAGCGCCGCCTGGTGGTAACGCACTGCCTGATTCACGGTCTCGGCCACGCCTGGAGCGGTGGCGCTGCGCAGCAAGGTTTCAGCGACCCGGCCGGCCCCAGCGCCTCGCGGATGATCTGGGCCTTCGCCGCCAGACAGTTTGCTGCGCATTCAAAAAATGCTACTTTTTTAATAGCATAAAAACCCCATTTCACGTGACCTGAGTGGCAAATTTATGCTGAATTTCCTAAAATCCACCTGTTTTTTTGGAGCAATTAACATGGAAGTTAATTATTGCCGAGAAAAGGCGCTTTCCCAGCTCCGGTATGCAAAATTCTGACCAGCCTGGCAGAGGCGCCTCCCACCACGTGGCGCAGGGCTTCAGCGACCACTTTGCCCTGGCGTTCACCAAGCTGTTGCGCCTGATTGCCGACACCTTTTTTGCGAAGCGCTACGGCCACCGCGCCATCGTGCTGGAAACCGTGGCCGCCGTCCCCGGCATGGTGGGCGCAACCATCACCCACCTCACCTGCCTGCGCCGCATGGTTGGCGACGAAGGCTGGATCCGCACCTTGCTCGAAGAAGCGGAAAACGAGCGCATGCACCTGATGACCTTCGTCGAAATCGCACGCCCTACTCCCTTCGAGCGCCTGGTGGTGATGCTCGCGCAGTGGATTTTCTATGTGGGTTTCTTCTTGCTGTATCTGGTATCTGCACGTACCGCCCACCGCGTGGTCGGATACTTCGAAGAAGAAGCCGTGCTGAGTTACACGCTGTACCTGCAAGAGATCGACGAAGGGCGATCACCCAACGTCGCGGCGCCACCGGTTGCGCAGCGCTACTGGCACCTTTCTTCAGAGGCCACCCTGCGCGATGTGGTTCAGGTGGTGCGGGCTGACGAAGCACACCACCGTGACATCAACCACGGCTTTGCCAGCAAACTCGCCGGGGTGGCGCCGGACAAATCAAAGGCATCGCCTTACCCTGCGCATTCCAACGACACTGCGGCGGGCGCGTGAATGCCCTACACAGGGCAAAAAGCGAAAAACTGCGCCAGAATCGTCTTGAAACACATTGGCGTGAACTTCAATTGGGCGGCGGTCTCCTACAAAACGTGGCCCGGGTTACCTACATCACCCAGGGCCCATCCCACCTAGAGTCAGCACACCTTCCATTCGATTCATTTCGGCACGAAGTCTGACCCGCACTTTCATTCCCCTAACCCACATGTCAGGATCCTCCATGCAAAAAATCTTTCGTCCTTTTTCCGCCCCGTTGCTGGCCGCGGTCGCCGTGGTCGCCATGTCTTCTGCACATGCACAGTCTTCAACTGTGCAAAATTCCGGTGGCCCATTTGCCATGAACGGCTCGTACAAGGGCTACATTGGCCTCAACGCAGGTCAAACCGATTACCGCCTGAGCAACGGCCTGGGGCTGTTTTCCAGCGACAACCGCGCCAACGCCTACAGCCTGACAGGTGGCGCCTACTTCACCAACAACCTGGGTGTCGAACTGGGCTACACCGATTTCGGCCGCATCAACCGCGCTGGTGGCACCTCCCGCGCCGATGCGTTCAGCGTGAGCCTGGTGGGCAAGCTGCCACTGGCACAGTCGTTCAACCTGCTGGGTAAAGTTGGTACCAGCTACGGCCGCACGGAAGTCAGCGCTGCGCCCGGCTCCGGCATTACCCCGGGTTCAGACAGCGGCTTTGGCCTGCTGGTGGGCGTCGGTGCCGAATACATGTTCACGCCCAACTGGTCGGCGCTGCTCCAGTACGACGCCCATGACTTGCGCTTTGCTGGTGGCACCAACGACCGCGAGCGCGTGGGTGTAGCGAGCCTGGGTCTGCGCTACTCGTTCTGATCGCACTTGCCGCGCCCCAGGGCGTAGCCCGAGGGCCACTCACAATCTCACCAGGAGATCAGCGTGGCCCGCTTCAATTCCCGGATTCGTTGCGCCCTGCACCCTGGCCTGGTCATTGTGTGCGGGGTTCTGGGCTCTGCCCTGGCGGGTTGCGGCTTTTACCAGGACTGGCGCGATGAAAACAAGGGTATTCAGCTCAACAGTCTGACTTCAGTATCGGGCTAGCGTTTCACCCTCTTCGCGTCAGGCCTGCGTCGCCTGCAATGGGCGGCATTAGCATGAAGACTCTTCAACGTGTCAACAAACCAACCCAACTGGAGCTTCCCATGAAACCCAATACCGCACCCAACACTGTGCAAGGTGAAGGCGACTACAAATCCGCCAAACGATACGACGAATCTGTGCAGTCGTTCGTCAAGGCAGGCAAGGTGCCAGATGCCGCTCTCAAAGCGAAACCCGCGAATCCGCAAGAGGCAAAGAGCCTTGAGAACGCCGAAAAAATAGGGCTCTCACATTCCAAGGGCGAAGACCCCGGTGTCGTGCGCAAGGCACGCGGCAAACCCTGAACGAAGTCGACATTGCGCCGCCAGGGCTTGCGGCTATTTGGGCCGCGGACGGCTCAGTTTTGGCTGTACGGCCTGCAAACGGCCGGCGCGCAACTCACGCACGGTGTGCACTACCGCATGCGCCACATTGCGCACTTCCTCTTGGAGCGCCAAATCCACGTCCAGCGTTTCGTGGCTGGTGGCGTAGGGTTCGAAGTACCCAATGTAGCGGTCCAGCCGTGCCTGCGCACCTGCGTCGATGAATCCCATCCAGTCCAGCCAGTCAGACAACGCGCGGCGGGCCCCTTCAATGCCAGCCACGTCGCCGTGAACGACCACGCCATAGGCGCGCCCTGCAAGGTGTTGCGGGTAGTCCCAGCCCGCCATTTCAAGCGCTTTGGCCTTTCCCGGCTTCTTGCCACCTGTGGAAGTGGGGTCTGCATTGCCGCCATCAGCGCACACCAGGCGGTCTATCATCAATTTGAGCGGGCTGGGGCTTTGGTACCAGTACACAGGTGTGGCGATGACCACGGCGTGGGCAGCCACCCAGCGCTCGTAAATTTCGGCCATCCAGTCGCTGGTCTGGGCCAGCGCGTGGTTGGGGTAACAACTGCACGGCCAGTGGCACAGCGGCATGGCGGTTGAAGCGCAGCCCTTGCACGGGTAGATGTTGCGGCCGTAGTCTGAGGTCACCAGGCTCAAGTCGAGCACGTCCGCCTGGATGTGCGCCTGCTCAAGCACCTCACTCACGAGCCCAGTCAGCCGAAAGGTCTTGGAGATTTCACCGGGGCACGTGCCATCGTTGCGAGCGGAGCCACAAATCACCAAAACGCGGCTGGTGCTGGCAGGGTCTTCCCAGTGCAATTGCGCCGCTTCCAGCCGCTTTTTGGTAGCCACCCATTCGGTTGAAAGCTCGTAATCAGGATCCGCATAACCCGCTCCGGCCTTTTGTGTGAAGGGTGCCTTTCGCCCATCAATGTAAGCGGCCCAGGCAATTTCTTCCAGCCGGGAAATGGCGGGGTCTTCAGCGCGGAAAGCGGCGTCGATAAACGACGCCCGAAAGCACTCGCCGAACGCAACGCGCTCCAGAGGCGCCGGCGCCTGGCCCTTGCGGATTTCAATCATGCAATGCTCCCAATTTCAAGCTTCACTCATTTTTCTTCTGGAACCGTGTGTGTTGGCGTACACCCAGGTGAACTCGGCGCCAATCAGGAATATTTGGGCTGAGTAATAAACCCACACCAAGACCACAACCAATGAACCGGCGGCGCCAAAACCAGAGACTACACCGCTGCGCCCGATATACAGACCAATCAGCCATTTGCCAATCATGAAGAGAATGGCGGTAAACATGGCGCCAATCCACACGTCCCGCCAGTGCACACGCACGCTGGGCATGACCTTGTAGATCAGCGCAAACACCAGGGTCACCAAAAGAAATCCTCCGAGCGCGTCGGTCACCGCCGCCAGGACATACCAGCCACCAAAAAACGGCTCCCAAAGTTTTCCCAAAGTCGCCAGGCCTGCACTGACCACCAAGGAAACGATCAGCAGAAATCCGATCGCCAGAATCATCCCGAAAGACAACAGCCGCGTGCGCATCAACACCAGAACGCCGCTGCTGCGCTTTCGCGTGGGTGCATGCCAGATGCGGTCCAGCGAATCTTGCAATTCGGCAAAAACACTGGTGGCACCCAGCAGCAAAAGCACCACCCCGAGGAGGGTTGCCATGGCACCTTCTGCAGGCTTCTGGACGCTGGTCAACAAATCCTGCACCGCCCTTGCGCCCGACTCGCCCATCAAGGCGCGCAGCTCGGCCTGAATTTCTCCGCGCGCGGCATCCTCGCCAAACACGAGGCCAGCCACTGAAATCACGATGAGCAGCAGGGGCGCCAGCGAAAACATGGTGTAGTAGGCCAAGGCTGCGCCCATGCTGGGAACGTAGTCGTCGATCCATGAATTCCCAACCCGTTTAATCAACAACCAGGAATCAGCAGCCTGCCCCTCGCCTGCGTCAGCCATGCGCAGCTGCCCTGCCGCCACCGGCGGAAGGTTTTGCACAGGCATTTGAGCGGGCATCGGCCAAAGCATATGAACGCCTTAAAGGCTGGTCTGTTCGGTATCGCACACAAGACCAGTGCTCGTCCACAAGGTTCGAAGGGGAAATTTCCTACAGGGCAAAGTCTTGTTCGCCGATCCATATCCGGTGACGACACGGGCCAAATTCAAATACAGGCAAATGTGGCGCGACGATGAGCCGCAACCACGCCAAAGGCAATTGAAGGAAATCGGTTTGACAAACAACGGCACAACAACCCACAGAGCGCATAAGAGCCGCCCCGCCCTGAAAATCGTCGGCGCAATGCTCCTCTTTTCAGGTCTTGTTGCAGGTGGATGCACAGACAAAAAGAAGCTCGACAAGCCGTTGATACCACCGCTTTCGGGCAATGCTTTGCCATCGCCAGGGCCTGCGCATGAGCCCAGCAGCGCCGCTCAAGGTGTGGCCCTGGCTGGGCGGATGCAGGATTTTGTAACCCTCTCGCCGGCAAGTCGACAAACCGCCTACGCCGCAGAGTTCGTCCAAAAGGATCAATGATGCAGTACGCCACCACCATCCACACACCGGGATTGCCCGCCTTTTTCTTTCTCAAGCAGCCTACAGGACCAATTGCCCAAGCCACCACGAATGAGAAGCGGCACGGCGACGACCGCTTGTTCATCACCATGCTGGACGCTTACCGACACAATGGCGGCTTGGCCAGATTGCAGGAGCTGGCGAGCTTTGGAGGCTGCGGCAGCGAAGGCAACATTGCCATGTTGGCGCGTTGCATTGCAGAACGTGAGGTGATTTGTTTTGAATGGCAGTCCCACGCCTGGTTGCCCCTGTTTCAATTCGACCTGTCTGATCTGCGGCCGCACCCTCAGTGCAGAAAAATTGTCGCCGAACTCAGTTGCATCTATGACCCCTGGTCTCTGGCCGTGTGGTTCTCCCAACCCAATTCCCGGCTTTCGAACCAAGCGCCGGCCGATGCGCTTTTTGGTGATCTTTCAACGCTGCTGCAGGTTGCACGCGCTGACCATCAGGTCCCACCTCCATGAAATCGCGCTCTGCCCTGCTCCTGCTGTCTGTGGCACTGGGTTTCACTGCCTGCGGCGTTTCAGCTCTGCTGCCCGAGTCGGCTGGATTCGGTGCCCGACCAAGTTTGCCACCGCCCGAAAGCGGCTGGATACCGACTGTCAACATTGCGCCGGCCATCGGCTGGCCGGCTGGGTACTCTCCCACGGCAGCCGCAGGCATGCGGGTTACGGCCTACGCACGGGGGCTGGACCACCCCCGCTGGCTCTGTGTCTTGTCCAATGGCGATGTGCTGGTGGCCGAGACCAATGGTCCGCCGAAGGGCGATGGCGCCAGTGGCATCATGGGCATGATCACGGGCCTTTTCATGAAGCGGGCCGGCGCCTCAACACCCAGTGCCAACCGCATTACCCTGCTGCGGGATACCGACAAAAATGGCGAGGCCGACGCCCGATTTGTACTGCTTGAGGGTCTGAATTCACCCTTTGGCATGGTCCATATGGACGGTCATTTGTATGTGGCCAACACCGACGCCGTGTTGCGTTTCCCCCTTGCCGTTGGCGCCACCCGTATCACGCAGCCGGGCACCAAACTGGTCGATTTGCCCGCCGGTCCCATCAACCACCACTGGACAAAAAACCTGATTGCCAGCCCTGACGGCCAGCATCTCTACGTGACAGTCGGCTCCAACAGCAATGTGGCAGAACGGGGCATGGACGTCGAACGTGAACGCGCCGCCATCTGGCAAGTGAATGCACAAACCGGCGCGCACCGCGTTTTTGCATCGGGCCTTCGAAACCCCAATGGCCTGGCCTGGGAGCACGCCAGCGGCGCATTGTGGACGGTCGTCAACGAGCGAGATGAACTCGGCAATGATCTGGTTCCGGACTACCTGAGCTCGGTACGGGACGGCGCGTTTTACGGTTGGCCCTACAGTTATTACGGGCAACACGTTGACCTGCGGGTTACACCTCAGGATCCGGCCAAAGTTGCCACCGCTGTTGCCCCGGACTACGCGCTGGGCTCCCACACGGCCTCTCTGGGCCTCGCCTCGTCGGTTGGCACAAGTTTGCCAATCCGCTTCTCCAACGGCATGTTCGTTGGCCAACATGGGTCCTGGAACCGTCGACCGCACAGTGGGTACAAAGTGATATTCGTCGGATTTGAAGGTGGCAAAGCGATTGGCACGCCAGTGGATGTGCTGACCGGCTTTCTCAGCGTGGACGGTAAGGCGTTCGGGCGTCCGGTTGGTGTGTCGCTGGACCGGCTCGGCGCGCTTTTGGTGGCTGACGATGTCGGCAACATCATATGGAGGGTTTCGGCCTGGCCTTGATTTATCGGTCCAGGCATTGGAAAATTGTGTCTGCAATGTCCACAGTCCTGCAAGCGGCCAGTGCAAACGCCAATCGCCTTCTTTGTAAAACGGCGCGGTTATCTAATCTGCCACTTTGAAAGTCTGCCAGGGTGCCATACTGGTCCCCGCCGTGGGAGCAGCCGCCCTTTCCCTGATTTTGTTGATGCTGGGCGTCGGCTTGGGGTTGTCGACTTTGTCGCCGTGGACGCACAACACGGTTGGCGCGCACGGGCCCGGCGCCTTAAACATCATTTGGGTGATCCTCACCCAGCTTCTGTCTTCAGCGATGGGCGGGTTCCTGGCCGGAAGGCTGCGCGATGATTGACAGCTCAGCCACCGTCTTTTATCCACACCTCACTTCTGGAGCCCTTCATGCGTTCACTGCTGCTGTTTCTCGGTATCCCGATTCCGGTCATCATCTTCATCGCCCTTTTCGTCAAATAGGCGCATTGCGATGAGTCGTCCATTGAAAAATCCGACATGAGCAAAGCCGAACGGTCCGGCAAAATGCCGCTGCCGCGCTTTTAAGCCAGGAAGGCAAAGCCAGACTGGGTGCGTTTGGTTTGGTACATCGCCGCGTCGGCGTGTTTGAGCAATTCCTCGGCGGTTGAACCGTGTTCCGGACTCACCGCGATGCCGATGCTGGGCCAGATGACCAGCTCGATGGGGCCAATCACCATGGGCAGGCCCACGGCGTCAAACAATTTGCCGGCCTGGTGGGCAATTTGGGCACGGTCCGGAAAATCAGCCAACACGCAGGCGAACTCGTCGCCGCCCAGGCGGCCCACCATGTCTTCAGCACGAAGCGTCTGCCTCAGGCGGGTGGCCACAATCTTGAGCACCTGGTCACCCACGTCGTGGCCATGAGTGTCGTTGACTTGTTTGAAGCCGTCCAGGTCCAGAAACAACACGGCCAGACCGGCTGGCTGCACAGCGCAATTTGCGCCGGCAGTTTCACCGCCTCTTTCACCGGCAAGCGCCTGGTTCAGCCGTTGCGAGAAATAGAACCGATTGGGCAACAACGTGAGCGAGTCGTGGCGCGCCAAGTGGCGCGCGCGCCGCTCCTGCGCCCGTGTGCCCAACAATTCGACGTGTTGGCGCGCCAAGGCGGCCTGGGCCACCACCACATCCAGCTTGAGTTGGCTGTGCTTCTTGAGCTCATGCAGCAGCGAGTTGTGCATTTGCTCGAGGGCGCCAGCGCAATCGCGGATGTCGTCCTTGATCTGGGCTATGGCTTCCCGGCCTGCGGCGTCTTGCGTTGCGTAGGTTTCGTCTTGGGCCATGGCGAGCATCCGTCCGGTAATCGCGCCCATCAGGTCAGCCAGGTAATCGAAATCAACCAGACCACAAGGGACGTCCGGCGGCTCCAACCTCGAGTCTGTCGAAAAATTCATAGAGAAAGTTACCCTCGGCATTGACGTCGTTCTCAGATGGCCATTTGAGGGCGCAGTGGTCAATTGCGGTGATAGTTTGTTAATAAGCATAGGCATTGCGTCGTTGAAGGACCGTGCTGAAGATTTGACCTGCGGGGTATTTGTGTGTCTGTACGGTAACGCACAGAAACGCTGACGAGTTGCCGACAATATCGGCATGTCTTTCAAGGAGATTTGTAATGAAACACGTCTTGCCCGCGCTGCCTTACCCGATTGAGGCACTGGCCCCCCATTGCTCCAGGGAAACCCTGGAGTTTCACCATGGCAAACACCACGCGGCTTATGTGGCGAAGCTCAATGAATTGATTTCGGGCACTGCCCACGAGAATTCTTCTCTTGAGGACATCGTCAAAACCTCCGATGGCGCTGTGTTCAACAATGCGGCCCAGACCTGGAACCACACTTTCTTCTGGCAGAGCATGAAACCGACGGGTGGCGGCGAGCCTGCTGGCGCGCTGGCCGCGGCGTTGAAGGCGAAATGGGGCAGTTATGAAGGCTTCAAGGAAGCGTTTGAAAAAAGCGCCACCAGCCAGTTTGGCTCTGGATGGACCTGGCTGGTCAAAAAGCCCGATGGCACGGTCGACATTCTCAATACCCGCAACGCCGACACCCCGCTCACCACCACCTACACGGCGCTTCTGGTGCTGGACGATTGGGAACACGCGTATTACATCGACTACCGCAACCTGCGGCCCAAGTACATCCAGGCTTTCCTCGGGCACCTCGTCAACTGGGCGTTTGCCGGGAAAAACTTCGGCTGAAATTTCAGCGCTGCCCGCCCGGCACCACAACCACCCGGCCGCTGGTGCTGGGCTCGATGACAACGGCCGCCGGCCCGAGGGGCAACTCCACGGTTTCGATCTGTTTGATCACGCCGCCACCTTGCACGCTGCCACTGGCGTTGCCATAACCCATCACTCGGGCCTGGCAGGCCACGCGCTCGGTGCCTTCGAATACTTCGCAGCGCTCCACTGCGTTGGCGCCAAAGCTGCCGCTGTTGTTGTCCAAAGTGCCGCGGCGTTTCTCAGCCTGTGCGGCGCCAGCCTCCTTGAGGCAGTCAACCCGTGCCACACCATCGGTGTTGGCCATGCACCAGGCGCGCTCCTGGGTGGTGTTGCGTGAGGTATCGATGCCGGTGTCACCCCGCACATTTACCTGCGCGAACGCCGTCACCGCAAACAGTGTGGTTGTTGCGAGGAGCAGCGTTCGGGCGGCGGCTGCGAAGGTCGACCGTGTGTTCGGGTTCATGGAAGTACTCCTGGATTGAAGGAGCCACCAGTCTAGAAAAATGGCCTCTGCATCGGGAGCAGACAAAGCCGCGCGGTGTGGCGGCGAATCGCCTGCCTGCCTGTAGGACAGCACGACACGTACTGGCGCGCGGGCGCAGGCTTACAGGAGCGTCGCGTAAGCCAGGCGCTGCTCGGCGTAACACGCGCAGGCCGCGTGCTCCAGGCCGGCACGGTCCAGCACTTTGAGCTCCCCATGCTGGTATTCGATCAACCCGTTGCGTTGTAGCACGCCCGCTGCGGCGGTGATGCCAACGCGGCGCACGCCCAACATGTAAGCCAGAAACTCGTGGGTGACGTGAAATTGATCTGACTGCGCCCGGTCCTGGCTCATCAGCAGCCAGCGTGCCAGACGCTGGCCGATCAAATGAAAGCGCAAACACGCCGCCGAGCTGCCAAGCTGGCCCATCAAGACGTAGATGTAGCGGTGCATCACACGGCGCAGGTCCAGGCTTTGCCGCAGCTCGGCCCGAAACGCGCGCGCGCCGATCCGCCGTGCCGTTCCAGGGCCTTGCACCAAGGCGTGAAGGGGCGAGTTCAAGACACCGAGCGCCACTTCAACGCCCAGCATGCCCTCGCGGCCGGCCATGCCCACCTCCAGGCTGGGCGTTCCGCCCAATGGGGCCACCAGCGAGATGAAACCATCGACGGGAAAATAGACGTAGCGCGTGACGGTGCCGGGCTCGCACAACACCTGCTTGATGACAAGCGGAACCAGCTCACTCACGGCCAGCAAGCGTTTGCGGACTTTAAGCGAAAGCAATTCAATCAAGTGGTTCTCGGCTGCAGTCAATAGGTGGCTCCGTTGAAACAAGTTCAGGCGGTGAGAGCCAGTGCTGCAGAGTTGAGGGTTCTTTGCTGGAGCAGTTGACGGTCAAGGACATCAATGTGTCCGCGACTGTACCTGATAACTCCGGCTTGTTGCAGTTTGAGTGCGGCAGCGGTTACGCCTTCGCGGCGCACACCGAGCAGATTGGCCAGCAGCTCCTGCGTCATCGACATCGCGGCCGAGGGCAGGCGCTCCAGGCCCATCAACAGGCGCCGGCACATCAGCTGGTCAATGGAGTGGTAACGGTTGCAGGCAGCCGTTTGCGCCACCTGGCCCATCAAAGCCTGGGTGTACCGCAACAACATCATCAGAATCGGGCCTGGCCTGGCCATTTCGTCCTTGGCCGCCTGCGCGCGCAGCCTGTAGCCCTGGCCGGCGCTGTGCACAACGGCCTCGCAGGGCATTGAATTGCCGCCCATGAAGACCGAAATGCCAACCACACCATCATTGCCGATCACGGCAATTTCGGTGGAAGCGCCGTCTTGCGTCATGTACACAAGAGACACGATCGCCGTGGTTGGAAAGTAGACGTAGCCGGGCGCGCGCCCCGATTCACACAGCACCTGCCCAAGTGGCAAGTCGACCAACTCAAGCTGGTCGTGCCAGCGCTCGATCTCCAAAGGCGGCAAACCGGCAAGCAGCTGGTTTTGCAGCGGATTCGGGTTGGCTTTCGGGTTGGCACTCGAGAATGGGCAGCGGGTGAAGGTCATGGGGATCTCGCTTGGACGATGGAATCCCCATGATCAGCCAGCGCCGGCCTCTACGCCATCGGTCGCAGCCGACAGCGGGCGTAAGCCCGTTCCTACATTGCCAGCCGCGCGGGGAGCAGCCGGTCATACTCCTTTTTCACCACGGCATAACACTCGCAGGTGCGGCGCTCCAGACCCGGGCGGTCAAGCACCGTGATGCGGCCGCGCGCGTAGCGGATCAGGCCGAGTTGCTGCAACTTGAGCGCGCCTTCGGTGACGCCCTCGCGCCGCACGCCCAGCATGTTGGCGATCAATTCCTGCGTCATCACCAGTTCGCTGCCCTCCAGGCGGTCCAGGCTGAGCAGCAGCCAGCGGCACAGTTGCTGGTCCAGCGAATGGTGGCGGTTGCAGACGGCCGTTTGGGCCATTTGCGTGATCAAGGCCTGCGTGTACCGCAACAAGACGTGCATGACCGGGCCTACATGGTTGAATTCGTCTTTGACCACCTGCGCCGGCAGGCTGTAACAAGTGCCCGCGCTTTGCACCACCGCGCGGCTGGGCGTTGACTCGCCGCCCATGAACAGGGAAATGCCCACAATGCCCTCGTTGCCGACCACGGCAATTTCAGCCGATGCGCCGTTTTCCATCACATACAGCAGGGAAACGATGGAGGTGACCGGGAAATAGACGTGCGACAAGGTCACGCGCGGCTCGTAGAGAACATCGCCGAGCTTCAGTTCAACTGCTTCCAGCAGTGGCGACCAGCGCTTCCATTCTGTATCGGGCAAGGCGGCAAGCAGACCATTGCTTTTGGGGTCTGGCTGGGAATTGGTTGCAAGGGGCATGGTGAGTCTCCGGGTTGCAGGCCAGTCAATGGTGAGCGACGTGCGCCTACAGCCCTGTCAGCGAGTGTAGACATTTGCGGCAAAAAGTATGTGCGATAGCGAACATAGATATTAGTGCCGGCACCCCAGGCTTTCAAGTCTTCGGCTGGCCATTCGGCGCTTCGTCTGACAGACACGGCCTCCCAATTGCCTGACTATCAATGTATCGCAAGTGCACGGCCTGCATGAACTTGTCTCCCCTTTGAAACCAAGAAGCGCAACCCATCATGACCAGCAATTCCATTTCCACATCCCGGTGGACCACCGCGTCCCTGAGCGCCCCGCCCGACACCTCTCCCATGGAGTTGTCCGCTTTGGGGGAGCATCTGGACCACTGCAGGACGCCTAACGGGCGCTTGTTTGCCGTTCGCTGCGCGGCAGAGGCCGTCAATGGTTTCCTGTCGGCCCGCTTTGTCACCAGTTTGCTGGTGCTGGCCATGCTGATTGGCGTAGGTACATTGATCATTTAGGCGATGGCGTTGACCCGGACGCTCCAACTGGTTCCGGGCGCCCCTCAGGCACTGTGCGCCATGCTGGATGCCGCGCGTGGCCCGGTGCAGGCGCCGATACGGTCTGAAATATTTGGCTTGCAGAGGTTTGCGCAACACGGTCGCAGCCTGGGCGCCACGCATCGCGCGGCCAGAGGAACCGCATGGCAGACCAATTTTTTTCCACGCCTTCGAAGCAATATCCTCGCGCTGCGTGAGGCGCACAGCTACATCAACCAGCAGGCGCTCACCGGGTATGACATCAGCCCTGCCGCCGAGTGGTTGCTTGACAATTTTCACCTGATCGAATCGCAAACCGGTGAAATCCATGAAGGATTGCCGCGCAGCTATTTCCGCACCCTGCCGATTCTGCAGGATGAACCCCTGGCCGGGCTTCCGCGCGTGTATGGCATGGCGTGGGCCTTCGTGGCACACACTGACAGCGCGTTTGACGAGGGCCTGTACGTCCAGTTCCTGGGCGCTTATCAGGAAACCCGCGAACTGAACCTCAGCGAGCTGTGGGCCATGCCCACCACGCTTCGGGTGGTACTGGTCGAAAACCTCAGACGCCTGGCAGAACGCGTGGCTACCAACAAGGCGGCCCGGGAGATCGCCAACCTGTGCTGCGACAAGGCAGACACCTTGACCCGCGAGCAAATTGACACGCTGCTCGGACTGCTCAGGCAGCGCGGCGTTGGCAACGTGTTTCTGGCGCAGGTGGCCCTGAGGCTTGCGGACCAAGCGCCGCCCGCCAGCGGCGTAGACAGCGCCTTGAACATGGACTGGGTTCGTGCCGCCCTGCCCGACCTGGCCTCGGTTCAAGCCCAGCAGCCGCTCGATCAGGCCGCTGACAACCTGAGTCTGAGCAACGCGGTGAAGTCCCTGCGGGCCATTGGCGCGGCCGACTGGTCCGGCATTGTGGGCAGGAGCAGCAAGCTGATGTACCTGATGTTGACCTGGCCGCTGTTCAGCGCCGAGAACACCGAGACACGCGACCAAACGCTTCACGGCATCGAAAAACTCTCACGCCGAACCGGCCTGCGCGAAGAAGTTGTGGCGAAGGCCATGCTCGAACAGATCCACCGCGCCACAGCTGCCAATGACCCCGGCGCCGTGGCAAGCCATTGGTTGACCGGGCCAGGGTGCCCGGTACTGCTGGCAGCGCTCGGCAAGCGCACGCCACTGCCCATGGCCCTGAAATACAGGCTCAAGGCATGGGCGCTGCCGGCCTACCTGTGTGTCTTGTTGTTGGGCACCGCGGCCCTTGTGGGCCTGATTCTGCTTCACCCGGGTTCACAGCTCAAACCCATGCAGCTTGGCGGTCTGGGCTTTCTGGCCATTGCGCTGATGCTGTTCCCGGCTTCCGAAGCGGTGGTTGCCGTCATCAACCGCCTGATCAGCGAGTCGGTGCGGCCCGACCACCTGCCCCGCCTGGCTCTGGAAGACGGCCTGCAACCGGAACACCGGGTGATGGTGGCCATTCCCGCCATGCTGGCTAACCCGGCCAACGCACAAAACTTGGCGCACCGGCTGCTCATGCACTACCTGGCCAACCCGGAGCGCCACGCGCAGTTTGCGCTGTTGACGGACTGGGCCGATGCCGACACGCCGGAAATAGCGACCGACAAGGCCATGCTGGACGACGCGGTCCTTCGGGTCGAGGCGCTGAACCTGCGTTACCCGGCTGAAGCGGGCGAGCCGTCGCGTTTTTTGTTGCTCCACAGACCACGCACCTTCAGCCAGACCGAACAGGCATGGATCGGCTGGGAGCGCAAGCGGGGAAAACTGGAGCAGCTTGCACAGGCCCTGGCACTGGGTAAAGGCCACCCGTTTCTGGATCTCGGCTCTTTGTCGCGAATGGCACCTGACACCCGCTATATCCTCACCCTGGACAGCGACACGCAATTGCCGCCTGGCAACCTGCGGGAGTTGCTGGCGGTCGCGTCACACCCGCAAAACCAGCCACGTTTGGACATGGCGACACGCACCGTGGTTTCGGGCTACGGGATATTGCAGCCACGCGTCGTCACACCGCTGCCGGGCGTTGACCAAGTCACCGCGTTT
Organism: Rhodoferax sp.; assembly: GCA_031373455.1. Lineage (GTDB taxonomy): Bacteria > Pseudomonadota > Gammaproteobacteria > Burkholderiales > Burkholderiaceae_C > JANYCG01. The sequence goes on along the minus strand of JANMMR010000038.1, from coordinate 9,457 downwards.
CACTGGCTGTTTTCCGGGCAACCCGGGGTGGATGCCTACAGCGCAGCCTCCTCCGAGGTTTACCAGGATGTGTTTGGAGAAGGCAGCTTCGCCGGAAAAGGGCTGTTGCATGTCCAGACCCTGCACACACTTCTGTCTGGACGCCTGCCCCAGGACCGCGTTTTGAGCCACGACCTTTTGGAGGGTTCGCTGGTGCGCTGTGCCGCAGTGACCGACGTGACCGTGATCGAAGACGAGCCATTCCATTCCGACGTGGCGGCCGCACGGGCCCACCGATGGATCCGCGGCGACTGGCAACTGTTTCCCTTCCTGTTGGGTGCGGGCGGATTTCGTATCCGCGCAGTCAACCGCTGGAAGATGTTTGACAACCTGCGCCGGTCGCTGGTGGCACCCATGTCACTGGCGTTGCTGGTGCTTTCATTGGCGGGTTATGGACTGTCGCCCCGGGCCGCGTTGTGGCTGCTGCTGGCAGCGTTCTGCGGTGGCCCCGTGTTGGGGGCGCTGGCCGCCTTTGCACCCGGCAAGGCGGACCTGGTCCGTGCCCATTTCTACCGGGTCGCGGCAATTGACCTGGTTCGGGCTGCGGGCGGCGGCGTTTGGTGGCTGACCCAGCTTTTGCGCCAATCGGTGATGGCACTGGATGCCATTTCACGCGCCATGTACCGCATGTTGGTCAGCCGGCGCAAGTTGCTGCAATGGACCACCGCTGAAATCGCGCAGGCGCGGGCGTCAACGGACCTGGCCTTTCTGGCGCGCCGGCAATGGCGGGTGTCAGTGGTGGCCCTGCTGGTCCTGGCAACGCTGCTTTCATTTGGCTCGCCATACCCCTTGCTTGCAGTGGTGATTTGCCTGTGCTGGGCCGCATCGGCTGGCTGGATCTGGTGGTTCAGCAAACCGCTGCGCGGCAAACAGGGCGCGCAATTGAACCGCAGCGACCACGACTATCTGGCGACGCTGGCGCACGACACCTGGGGGCTGTTTGAGCGCTGCATCGGGCCTGAAGACCACCATCTGCCACCCGACAATTTGCAGACTGCGCCGCACGACATGGTGGCCCACCGGACTTCTCCCACCAACATCGGGCTGTACATGCTGAGCGCGGCTTGCGCCGAGGCGTTTGGCTGGATCAGCCGCGACCAGATGATTGCCCGCCTGGAATCCACACTGGCAACGCTGGCAAAAATGCAGCGTTACCGCGGCCACTTCCTGAACTGGTACGACACCCAAACCCTGGCACCCCTTTTGCCGATGTACGTGTCCACGGTTGACAGCGGCAACCTCAGTGGCCATCTGCTGGCCACGGCGCAGGCGTGTCTGGCATTGACTGGCAAGTCAGCCACACTGCGCGATGGCGGGCAGGCGCTGCGCCTTCGCGGGCTGGCCCAGGAATGCACCGCCCTGGCCTGGGCGCCAGAGTTCAAACTGCTCTACCACCGAGACCGCAACTTGTTCCACATCGGGTTTCGGGTGGCCGAACAAGAACTGGATGAATCGTTCTATGACCTGATGGCCTCAGAGGCGAGGCTCACCAGCCTGCTTGCCATCGCCAAAGGCGACGTGCCGGTTCGACACTGGGCTGCGCTGGGCAGGCCGTTTTTTGCGCGGGGCGCGCGTGTTGGCCTGCGCTCCTGGTCGGGCTCGATGTTTGAGTACCTGATGCCGACCCTGGTGCTGGATGAGCCGCACGGCAGCGTTTTATGCAGCGCAAGCCGTGTGGCGCTGGTGGAGCAAATGGCCTACGGCGCGCAGCAGGAAGTACCTTGGGGGTTTTCGGAATCTGCCTATGCGGCCCGGGACCACACACTGGCCTACCAGTATGCGCCGCAAGGCGCGCCCGCACTGGCCTTGCGACGCACTCCGCCAGACGAATTGGTGGTTGCACCCTACGCCACGGCGCTGGCTGCGCAAATCGCGCCGTCGCTGGCGATTGCCAATTTCAGGAAGATGCAGGCGATGACAACCCGAGGGCAGTATGGCTTCGTGGAGGCCATTGATTTTTCACCAGGCCGGCAGTCCGGCAAAAACCGGTATGAGCCGGTCTGTGCATTCATGGCACACCACCAGGGCATGACCATCGTTGCGCTGGCCAATGTGCTGCTGGATGGCCTGGCGCAACGCTGGGGCATGGCCGACCCGCACATCGAAGCGGTTTCGTCATTGCTGCAAGAGCGGGCGCCTCGGGGCATTTCCAGGTTGTCATCCGCGCCTCCCAGGGCGGCACCACTGGCGCTGCAGCGGCGCGCGCCCGGGTTGCTGCGCGAAACGCTGCCCGGCACCAACGCGATTGAACCCACCCATGTCTTGTCCAACGGGCGCTACAGCGTGACACTTCGCGCCAATGGCGCCGGCTGGAGCCGATGGGGCCGTTTTGGCGTGACACGCTGGCGTGACGACGCTTTGCGCGACACCCACGGCTGGTTTTTCTACTTGCGCACCACCCGCCGCAGCCTGCCTGGCGCACTTCAGAACCCGGTCGCCCGAATCCATTCAATCACCCAGCACCCGGCACCGGACCGCCACGCGCACTACAAGTGCGTTTTCCATTCAGACCGCGTCAGTTTTGAGGCCGAGTGGTCCCAGCTCCAGTCGAAAGAAACCGTGTGGGTCAGCCCGGAAGACGACATTGAATTCCGGCAGGTCGAGCTGCGCAACCTGAGCGATGACAGCGTCGAAATTGAGCTGATCTCGGCGTTCGAGGTGACCCTGGCGGACCAGGCGGCGGACGAGGCCCACCCGGCATTCAGCAACCTGTTTGTGGATGCACATTGGCTGCCAGGGCACCAGGCGCTGGTCTTCAAGCGAACACCAAGGCTGCCCACCGAACGCGAGTTGCACATGGCGCATTTTCTGGTTGAAACACAAGACCAGTCGGCGCAACTGTCGATCCAGGTTGACCGCCAGCACTGGCTGGGACGCAACCAGGCGGACAGCCAGCCGCGCGCGGCACTGGACCCGGTGCCGTCATCGGCGGCCTCTGAGCCCGGCACAGACCCCACGGCGCACCAGCTTGCCCTGGTCACGGGGCTGGACCCGGTGAGTGTTCTTGCTGTCAAGGTGCGCATTGCGGCCAATGCCACTGTTCAGTTGACGTTTGCCGCAACCGCCTCTGACACGGCGGCCACACTGCATGCCGTGATGGACAAATACCGGCAGAAATCCCACGTGCAACGCGCCTCGCTGATGTCGGCCACGTTGACCGGCATTCGGCTGCGCTCTCTGGGCCTGGGAGCGGAAAATTTTGCGGCGATCCAGTCGCTGACAACCGCACTGACCTGCAGCCTGACGCACCCCTTTGCCCAGCCCGACCGTTTTGCCGGCGCTGCCGCGCCCACTTGCGACCGGCGCCTGTTGTGGCGCCTGGGCATCTCCGGAGACCGGCCCATACTTCTGGTGTCGGCTTCGGTAGCCCACAGCCTGGGTTTGTTGCGCGCGTTGGGCCAGGCGCTGCGCGTCTGGTCCTGGGGTGGCATCGCCTGCGATCTGGTCATCCTGAATGCCGAGCCGGTTTCTTACCTGATGGCCCTGCAGCGGGAGATTGCCGCGCTGCGCGACGCCCACACTGCAAGCAGTGCCGCCCAGCCCGGCGTGCCCTGCACGGCCCTGCACGTGTTGCGCGCAAGTGAGCTGTCAGGCGACGAACGCTCCACCCTGCAGCGGCTCGCGCGGCTGAAGGTCAATGCTGACGGGCGGCCCCTGGTGCGCCATGTGCGCGACTGGATTGCCCTGCACGAAGAAGCCTTTGAGCGCCGCCATGCCACGTCCCGCTCGCCGGTTCCGCCAGAGCGTGGCCAGTTGCCCGGCAAGCAGCAAGCCAGCGGAAATTTTGACGCGGCAACGGGTGAATTCCGCTTCACAAGCGGTAGCGGCGGCAAGCCGCTTCGCCCCTGGATCAATGTGCTGGCCAACCCGGATTTCGGTTGCCAGATTTCCGAAGCGGGCGGCGGCTACACCTGGGCCGGCAACAGCCGCATGAACCAGTTGACGGGCTGGTCCAACGACCCGGTGGGTGATCCACCTTCTGAGTGGTTTTTGATCCAGGAGCGCAACACCCACCAGACCTGGAGTGTTGCACCCAACGCCTGGGGTGTGGGTGAAGGCGATTACACCGTGGCCCATGGCCAGGGCTACACCAGCATCCGCCACCAGCGCGGGGACCTCTCGGTTCTTGCAAGCTGGTGTGTGGACCCGCAAACCAGCGCCAAGCAAGTTCACCTGCAATTGCACAACCGGGGAAGCCGCAGCGCACAGTTGCGGGTGGTCGCGATCGCCGAGTGGGTGATGGGCGCCAACCGGCTTGAGCGGCGCACTGTGGCCTCGGCCCGGTTCACGCAAGACCATGCCGGGCAAAACGTGACTGGCCTCTTGTGCACGCAGGACGACCGCTCGGGCGGTTTTGGCAATGGCACCGCATTCCTGGCCATCGCAGGAAACGCCGGCAGCGAAGCTGACTGGACTTGCGACCGGCGCGAGTTGTTCGACGCGCGTGGCGCCCTGGTATTGCCGGACCACCTGGGGCAACAAAGCGGGGCCGGGCTGGACCCTTGCGCTGCCTTGTCGTGCCAGGTGGATCTGGAGGCGGGTGAAACCATGGAGAAAACCTTCCTGCTCGGTTATGCCGAAAGTCCGGAGGCTGCCAGGAACCTTGCGGCTCAGGCTGCTCAGGTAGCGCCCGAGGAGCGCACCGACGGCGTGCGGCGCCATTGGGACCAGTTGCTCGGCGCAACAACCGTGACCACACCCGACCCGCTGTTTGACGCCATGGTCAACCGCTGGCTGCTGTACCAAACCGTGACCTGCCGCCTGTGGGCCAAGGCCGGCTTCTACCAGGCCGGCGGCGCCACCGGCTACCGGGACCAGTTGCAGGATGCGATGGCGATGGCCTGGGCCAGCCCCGGCATCCTGCGCAGACAGATCGTGACCCACGCATCGCGGCAATTTCCCGAGGGCGACGTGCAGCACTGGTGGCACAGCCCCCTGGGCGCCGGCGTGCGCACACGGTTTACCGACGATTTGTTGTGGTTGCCGCATGCGCTCGTGCACTATTTGCGCGCCACCGCAGACACCGCACTGGCTGACGAAGTGGTGCCCTTCATTGAGGGAGCGGCCATCGCTGAAGGCGCCGAGGATGCCTACTACATACCGACGACCAGCACCCAACTGGCCACGGTGTATGAACACAGCGCCCGCGCCCTGGACCGCAGCCTGCGTGTGGGCGTGAACGGCTTGCCCCTGATGGGCGGCGGCGACTGGAACGACGGCATGAACCGCGTCGGCATCGACGGGCGTGGCGAGTCGGTCTGGCTGGGCTGGTTCCTGTGTGATCTGGTGGCAGGATTTGCCCCGCTGGCGCACGGGCGCGGCGAGCGTGCACGGGCCCAGCGCTGGGAGCTGGCCGCAAAAGGCTGGAAGGCCGCCCTTCTGGGCGCGGGCTGGGATGGCCAGTGGTTCAAGCGCGCTTTTTTTGACAATGGCCAGCCGCTGGGCTCACACGCCAACCCGCAAGGCCGCATCGATCTCATCGCGCAGTCGTGGGCGGTGTTGTCGGGCGTCGCGCCGCCGAACCTGCAACGCGTCGCGCTTGACGCGGTAGCGAAACACCTGGTGGACGACGCGGCCGGGTTGATCCACCTGATTGACCCGCCCCTTGGTCAAGCCAGCCCGAGCGCGGGTTACATCCAGGCCTACCCACCGGGTGTGCGCGAGAACGGCGGGCAATATTCGCACGCTGGCGTCTGGGCCATGATGGCGCAAGCCCGGTTTGACGTGAACCGGCGGCTGGCCGGCGAGGCCGGTGATGCCGATTTGCCCTACCGCTATTTCACCTATCTGAGCCCGGCCCACCGCACCGCCCACCCGACGCGCGGCGCTGTCTACGGCATCGAACCCTACGTGATGGCCGGCGACGTTTGCAGCCAGCCACCCTATGTGGGGCGCGGCGGCTGGAGCTGGTACACCGGCGCAGCGGCCTGGATGCACCGCGGCGCCATCGAGTCGATCTTCGGGCTGCGCCAGGACGTGCGCACGCTATCGTTCTCGCCCTGCTTGCCCTCCCATTGGCCGGGCGCTGAAATCACGCTGCGCCGCGACAGCCGAAGCTGGCGCTTCATCTTGACGCGCGCCACACCCGCCGATGCACTGGTGGCAACTGCAAAGTGGCAGGCCCAGTTGCTGATGGTCGGCCAGGAGCTGAACTGGTCCTCGCTGCCCGCCAGCAGTTGCTTTGTGATTCCCTTGTTACAGGTCTGAAACCGCACTGGCGGCGTGGCATTGAAACCGCGCTGAGGCACTGTCCTACACCCGCAGGGGAATTTGGCTGATGGCCCGTTTGGAGGGGCAAATTTAAAGTTGCTGCAAGCTTGATGCACAGCCTGCATCCCACCAAATTGACGCAAAGGAACCCGCGAATGACCACCAAAGACCACAGCAAAGTGCAGCCGATCCGGCCCGCAGCCCACCGCAAGCTGGAACTTGACCAGGAAGCGATTGACACGGTGCGCAGCATTCTGGACGGCAGCTCGCTGCTGCCCGGTGACGACGCCGACCGCCAGGACATCATCCAGCTGCTCAACGATTCGCTGGCGACCGAGCTGGTGTGTGCCCTGCGTTACAAGCGCCACCACTTCACCGCCAGCGGCCTGGAATCGCCCAAGATCGCCGAAGAGTTCCTGGTGCACGCCAACGAAGAAACGGGGCACGCTGACCGCATCGCGCGGCGCATTGTGCAGCTCGGCGGTTCGCCCGATTTTTCGCCCGATTCATTGATGGCGCGCAGCCACGCGGCCTACGACGACTCGGCCGACCTCAAGAGCATGATCCAGGCCAACCTGACGGCCGAGCTCGTGGCCATCGAAGCTTACGGCCAGATGGTGACCCTGATTGGCAACAAGGACACCACCACGCGGCGCCTGGTTGAAGACATCCTGGCCGACGAACAGGAACACGCCGACGAGCTCAAAGGCTGGCTCAACGGCGCCGGCGCGGGCTGAACAACGCCGGTTGACACCGGGCGCATCGGCAACTGCATTTTCATTTTCAATTTTTCATTTTTTCAACCGAAGGAGTCACGTATGAACTGGGATCAAATTCAAGGCAACTGGAAACAAGTCACGGGCAAGGCCAAGGAGCAATGGGGCAAACTGACCGACGACGACCTCGACATCGTTGCCGGCCGTCGCGAACAGCTCGCCGGCAAGATCCAGGAACGCTACGGCGTGGGCAAGGAAGACGCCGAGAAGCAGCTGGCCGAGTGGGAACGCAAAGCCTCGGACAGCTGGTTTACCAAAGACAAGGTTTAAGTCCAAGCCGCTCCACCCCGCAGCCCGGCCTGACCGCCGGTTTGCGCGCGGTGGACCTTTCACACGGCCCGCTCACCCGGGCTTTTCACCATCAACCCGGAGCATCACCATGTTGCACTACGCCGTTGTATTTTTTGTCATCGCCCTGATCGCAGCCGTGTTCGGTTTTGGCGGCATTGCCGCCAGCGCGGTCGAGATCGGGAAAATCCTGTTTCTGGTGTTTGCTGTTTTGGCGGCCATCAGTTTCGTTGTCAGCCTCATCCGAAAGAACTGACGACTGCGGGTCTGGCGACCCCTTAAGATGGGAAGGTCAACAACCGACCTTTCCCCTCCATGAAACTCGCCACCTGGAACATCAACTATCTCACGGTGCGGCTGCCCCAGGTGCTGGAATGGCTCACGGCACAAGCCGCAGCAGGCGCGCCCATTGATGTGCTGGCGCTGCAGGAGCTGAAACTCACCGACGACAAATTTCCGCACCAGGCGTTCAGCCAGATCGGCTACCACGCCCAATGGTTTGGCCAGAAAACCTACAACGGTGTCGCCCTGCTCACGCGCATTCCCGTGGAAGATGTGGTCAAAAACATTCCCGGCTTTGACGACGACATGGCACGTGTCATCACGGCAACCCTGCCTGCCAACACGGGGGGAAACGCCCTGCCGCTTCGCGTGATCGGCGCCTATTTCCCCAATGGCCAGGAGCCCGGCAGCGAGAAGTTCGAATACAAGATGAACTGGCTCAAGGGCCTGCGCGCCTGGGTGAAAACCGAGCTGGCCGCGCACCCGAATCTGGTTGTCATGGGGGACTACAACATCACCTTTGACGACGCCGATGTGTGGGACCCGATTGGCCTGTTTGAAACCATCCACTGCACCGAAGAAGAGCGTTACCACCTGCGTGCGCTGGTGGCGCTGGGCCTCACCGATTCCTTCAGGCTCTTCACGCAGCCGCCCAAAAGTTACTCGTGGTGGGACTACCGCGACTTCGGCTTCAAACGCAACAAAGGTTTGCGCATCGACCACATCCTGATCAGCCCGGCCCTGAAGGCGCGCGCCACTGGATGCGTGATCGACAAGGCGCCGCGCAAGAACGAGCGGCCGAGCGACCACGCGCCGGTGGTGCTGTCGATTGCCTGAGGAGCTGAAATTTCCGGAAATTTCCAGCAGTTTTCAGTAATTAACTTGCATGTTAACAATTTTGACAATTGTTAACATGGGTGTTAATTATTTGGCATTTCCCCCGCTTTTTTTAGTATTTTGAAGATTTTTAGCCCGTCAAGTCACGGGATATATGGATAATTTGCTATTAATAATATAGCAATCGATTTGAAACTATTCCAACCCCAGCTCCTGGATTTTGCGTGTGATGGTGTTGCGGCCAATGCCGAGCTTCTGCGCGGCCTCGATGCGACGCCCTTTGGTATTGGCCAGCGCGGTGAGGATCAGCTTGGCCTCAAAACGGCGTGTGAGCACGTCCCACACATCGGTGTGGCCATTGGCGAGCAAGGTCATCGCTTCGACTTGGAGGCCCAGCTCCCACGCGGCCGGGCTCTCGCCGCCGTGGCTGTCTGAAGCCGCCGTGTTGGCAGCGGGCTGGCCGCCTTCAGGGGGCACGGGCGGCTCGGCCACAGTCGCCGCCGTCGCCGCAACCGGCACAAACGGTGCGTGGCCGGCCACCGCTGGCGGCCCAAACACGGGCTGCGTTTGGGCTTCTGTGCGCAGCTCGGGCAGCGCTTGGTCTCCAGCCGCCACGCCAGACAGCGTGCTGGCCATTCCAGCAGCTACTGGGGCTGCCGCAGAAATGGCAGCCGACGCGTGCAGAGCAACGCCTTGCGCCGCGCTTTGCAAGACCTCGGGCGGCAGGTCTTTGGGCTCGATCAACTGCGCCGGTGCCATCACGGTGAGCCAGTGGCAGATGTTTTCCAGCTGGCGCACGTTGCCGGGAAAGGCGAACTGGCTCAATGTGGCCAGCGCTGCATCAGAGATGCGTTTGGGCTCCACGCCCAGTTGTGTGGCGCTTTGGCCCAAAAAGTGGCGCGTGAGCATCGGGATGTCGTCCTGGCGCTCACGCAGCGCCGGCAGGCGCAGGCGGATCACGTTGAGGCGGTGGAACAGGTCTTCGCGAAAGACGCCGTCTTTCACGCGCTGCTCCAGGTCCTGGT